>CANIFK010000042.1 GCA_947466555.1 Acidobacteriota bacterium
CACGCTGCCCCCCAGCTGGAACAGCCCCTGCAGTTCCATCGTTAAAAACCCGTGCAAAAACGCCACCAGCGTTCGCGCCGCCGGCAACGCCCGCTCCCGTCCCAATGCCCCTGTCAACACCCCCATCAGCGGCCCCACTGACGCCATTCGCGCCCCCATGTCCGCCTCCGCGTCGTACGTAAATATCAGCGCATACCCCCGCGGATTCTTCTTCGCAAACGCACGATACCGGGCCGCCATCCGCTCCAAACTCCCCCGCGCATCGCCCTCCCGCACCGCCTTCTCCATCGCCACCTGCAACTCGCCCAATAGCTCCCCGGTAACCGCCCGCAAAAGCTCCGCCCGGCTCGCAAAGCGCTTATAAAGCGATGGCGCCCGCACCCCCACCTCTTCAGCCACCGCCGCCATCGATACCCCGTCCGCCCCGTGCAGCTCCAACAACCGCCGCGCCCCCGCCCGAATCTCCGCGTCCGAAGTCTTCGCCGCCGCGCCCATCTACAGCGTCCCCAAATGCGTATCCCGGAACGCCGTCGGATACTTCAACCCATACCCCATCATCCGGTCCATCCCAATATGCGCCGTCCAGATGCAAAGGTACGGAATCCACGCCGGAACCGCGACAGCCAGCCCCAGCGGCAGCAAATAACTGTGCGCCACGTTGTAGGAAATCGCCCCCCACCGCGGCGAAATCAAATACGGCAGCATCGCCACATCCGGCAGCAACAGCAGCCCGCCAAACAGCCACCAGCTAAATCCCGACTGCGAATACAGCCACAAACTCCCGGCCAGCACCGCCAGCCCTTCACTGCGCAACCATTCACGTACCATAAGGCTAATACTAGTAGCCTTAATGGCTACTGTCAATAGCCATCTGCGAACGGCGCTAAAATTCGGGACATGCGGCTCCTCTTCTTCTGCCTGCCTCTCCTCGCCCACGCCCAAATCGCCGGCACCGTCCTCGACGCCACCAACAACTCCCCTCTCCCCGGCGTCAAACTCACCCTCAACTACGCCACCCACGCCGCCACAACAGACGCCACTGGCCGCTTCCTCTTCCAAAACCTCAAGCCCGACAATTATTACCTGACCGCTGAAAAGGACGGTTACGCCAAATTAGCCACTCTCTACGTCCGTCTCGCCCCCGGCGAAACCATCACCAACTTTCCCGTACGCCTCTCTCCGGAAAGTTCCATCGCCGGCCGCGTATTGAACAGCCGGGGCCCAGCCGGGGTCACCCTCACTCCAGCCAATTCGCAGATCACCGTCGCCCACAAACAAACCGATCCCGACGGCCGCTTCCACCTGCCCGCTCTTCCCCCCGGCAATTACAAACTCTACGCCGACAACGGTGCCGCCCTCTCCCCACGCGACGCCCCAACCATTCAACTCGCTCCCGGCGAACACAAAACCGGCATCGAAGTCACGCTCGCCGCCCCACGCCTCGTCACCGTCCGCGGCCGCTTCAACGGCGAACTCCCCACCGGCGACCGCATCTTCGTTTTCCCAGAAAAGACCAACGGCGAATTCCAGCCCGGCGTTCAGGGCGGCCAGTTCGACGCCGAGCGCCGCTTCGCCCTCCAATCCGCCCCCGGCCCCATCCGCCTCAAAGTCATGCAGATGACCAGGCCCCCGATCATCCTTGGCTATCTCGACGTCACCGTCCCCGACGCCGGCCTCGACAACGTCCAAATAAACCCCAGCCCCATCCGAAACATTACCGCCAAATTCAGCTGGCTCAATAGCTCCGCCCCCGTCCCCGGCGAACCGGAAATCACCCTCAATCCCATGGAACGTCTCAGCTACACAAAAGGCGGCAAACGCGACCCCGACGGCGTCGTAACCATCCCCAGCGTCGGCCCTGATCGCTACTCCGTCCTCGTCTTCGGCCGCCCGCCCAACGCCTACGTCCACTCCATCCTCGCCGGTGGCGCCGATATCTCCCAAACTGGCCTCGATCTCATCACCGGCACCGCCACCGGCCTCGAAATCGTTTTCGCCGCCGATGGCGCCACCGTCGTCGGCAAAGTCGTCGATGCCGAAGGGAAACCCTTTCCAGGCGCCAGCGTCTCGATCTTTCGCACCGCGCAATCCCGTCCAGTACGGGAAAGCCAATCTCGTCTTCCCGTCCCCAACGCGCAGGGCCACTTCTCCGAAACCGCCATCGCCCCCGGCGAATACCGAATCACCGCCCGCGCCAACGGCAAACTCACCGCTCCGCAGGACGTTAAGCTAACGCCAAACGCCCGCCTCGAAGTCGAACTCAAACTCCCCTAAAGCCCCACCGCCCGCCCCGTCCGAATACACTCCAAAAAATGAGCAATCCCGCCCCGTTGGTTTGCCGGAATCGTCTCGATCGCCACCGCCTCGGCCTTCCCCCGCGCCGTCGTAAAAGTCATCGCTCCCATATCCCTCACCAACTCCCCCTTCGTTCCAGCCGCCCGCATAATCCAACACCACCGTCGCATCGTCTTCCATCAGCGCCCCTCCCCCGTGCAACGCCGGATCCAGAAACTGCTTCTCATAATACGGCGACAGAACTTTGGAAATCGCAACCGCATGCCGAATCTCCAAATGCCGAATCGTCCCCACATCGCCAATCCGCCACGCTCGCCGCCAGCGGCTTCTGAAACCACACTTGAATCCGCCGCCGCGCGCACTCCCGGACGACTTCCAAATGCCGCTTGTTCGGCACCGTCACCGTCACGGCCTTCGGCCGCGACTCGTCCAACATCTTCACCCAGTCCGGAAACAGCCGCACCCCCGGCGCCCGCCGCCAGCACCGCGATCAGGAACCCTTGCATGGCAAAATACTATCGCGAACGCCATGGCAACAAAATACGTACTTCCCAACATGCTCGCCGTCTACCAATCCCACCTCCACCAAATCCAATCCCAACTCGCCCAACTCCACTCCCGCCAGTGGCTCACCGCCGCCGCCCTCGCCATCACCGCCGCCCTCGTCCTCGCCCTCGCCATCACCACCCTTCGCCGTCTCACCCCCCTCTGGTCCGTCCCCACGCCCCTCCCCATCGCCGCCCTCTGCGCCCGCCGCTACGGCCGCCAAAACCGCCGCCGCTCCACCCTCGCCCGCCTCCGCGCGTTCTACGAATCAGGTGTCGCCCGCCTCACCAACCAGTGGCAATCAGCCCCCGACACCGGCGAAGAATACGCCGAACCCGGCCACCTCTACGCCCACGACCTCAACCTCTTCGGCCCCTCATCGCTCTTCCAACGCCTCTCCATTGCCCGCACCGAACCCGGCAAACGCAAACTCGCCCACTACCTCCAGTCCTCCTGTCCCCTCCCGGAAACCCTCGCCCGCCAACAAGCCATCCAGGAGCTAACAGCCAACACCGCCCTCCGCGAACAAATCGCCACCCTCGGCCACGACTACCAACAAGCCCACGCCGCCACCTTCTCCGATTGGCTCGCCCACCCCGTCCAGCCATTCCCGAACTACCTCCGCCTGCTCATCCTCCTCACCAGCCTCGCCGCCGCCACCATCGGCCTCATCTCCCTCCCGGCCTTCTACACCGCCCTCGCCCTCCAACTCGCCCTCGCCTGGGCCCTCCGCCCCCGCGTCGCCGTCATCATCCAAAACGCCCGCCTCCTCTCCGTCGAACTCACCCTCATCCAACAAGCCATAAAACTCCTATCCCAACAAAACTTCGAATCCCAAAAACTCACTGAAATCGTCCAAACCCTCCAGCCCGCCCCCGCCCATCTTCGGGCACAGTCGAGATACCTCCGCATCCTCACCGAACGCAACAAGGAACACTTCTACCTCCCCGCCAGCGTCGTCCTCCTCGGCACCCAATCGGCCATGGCCATCGAAAACTGGCGTGCCAATAACGGCCCCGCAATGGCCCGATGGCTCGACGCCTGGAGCGAGTTCGAAGCCCTCCAATCCCTCGCCTGCTACGCGTACGAAAACCCCGCCAATTCTTACCCCGTCTTCGAAGCCACCAACCCAACCTACGCAGCAAAGAAGCTATCCCACCCGCTCCTCGAAAAACCCGTCCCCAACGACATCAACCTGCCCAATCTCCTGTTAATCAGCGGCTCCAACATGGCCGGCAAAAGCACCCTCCTCCGCGCCATCGGCCTCAACGCCGTCCTCGCCAAAACCGGCGCCCCCGTCCGCGCCGCCAGCCTCCACCTCTCCCCCTTCACCCTCGTCGCTTCCATCTCTATCCAGGACGCCCTCGCCGAAGGCAAATCCCGTTTCCTCGCCGAAGTCGAACGCCTCAAAGCCGCCATCACACTCTCGAAAACCCACCCGCCCCTGCTCTTCCTGATCGACGAAATATTCAGCGGCACCAACTCGGCCGACCGCCGCCAAGCCGCCCAAGCCGTCCTCGAAACTCTAACCGCCAACAACGCCATCGGCGTCGTCTCCACCCACGACCTGGCCCTCACAAACCTCTCCCCTCACAACGCCCACATGTGCGCCCGCACTGATGCCGACCCTCTCGCCTTCGACTACATCCTCAAGCCCGGCATCAACACCCAATCCAGTGCCCTCGCCATCGCCCGCCTCGCCGGCGTTCCAGTCTGACGCGCTCAGTTCGCCACGCCCCCCGTATAGGGCGCCAGTGGATTCTTCATTCCTGGTGCCTCCTTCGCCGGCGCCGGCAACTTCGCCAACCACTCCGCAAACCGCTTCCGCACCGCCTTCGCCTCCTCCGTCTGCTCCGCCGAAATGTCGCGATACCCCGACCCATCGCGGGACTCTCCGCAGTCGTACAGCTTCCCATCCCCTTCCAGCAAATACCGCTTGTCCCGCAGCATCCGCTCGTAGCCCAGATAACTGAAAATCCACTCCCGCCGCTTCCCCGGTCGCCCCTGCAACTCTGGCGCAAACGACGTTCCGTCATGCTCCCCCTGCGGAATCTTCGCCCCAGTCAACTCCGCCATCGTCGGCAAAACATCCGAAAAGTCGATCAGATCCCGGCTCACCACTCCCTTCCGGATGCCCGGCCCGCGCACGATCATCGGCACCCTTACGCCTTTCTCAATCACGCTGCCCTTGCCCGCTTTTCCCGTCCCGTTGTCGCCGCAGAAAAACACGATCGTGTTCTCCGCCAACCCCAATCGCTCCAGCGCCGCCAGCACCTTTCCCGCTACATGATCCATGTACTCGATGTTGTGCAGCATTCCTCCTTCCGTCTTCGCGCCCGCCTTCCGCAAATCTGGCGTCGGATCCCATGGCTCATGGATCAGGCACATCGGATAGTAAGCCAGAAACGGCCTGTCCCGATGGCGCTTCATGAAATCGATCAGCCAGTCCGAATAAAGATCTTCTCCATACTGCTCGGGCGTCGTCGGCACATACTTCCCGTTCGAGACGATTGCCGGATGCCAATACCGCTGCCGCTCCTGCCCCTCCGCCGGAGATCCCTTCGGCTGCCCGCCCCGCGTCCACGACCAGGAATAATACTCATCGAATCCCGAATCGTGAATCATCGTCGGATGCAGCGAGATCAATCCCAACTGCCACTTGCCCGCCAAACCCGTCGCGTACCCATGCGCCTTCAACATGTCCGCGAACGTAAGCTCATCCTCCTGCAGGCGCATCTTACGAGTCGTCACCCGGCCAATGAAATTGGTGAATCCTGTGCGGAACCCATACCGGCCCGTCATCAGCAGCACTCGCGTCGGCGAACAAAGCGGCGTCGCGTAGCACGTCTCAAAACGCACGCCCTGCCCGGCCAGACGGTCGATGTTGGGCGTCTTCACTTCCCGGTTGCCGTAGCATCCCACTTCACTCGCGCCCAGGTCATCGGACATGAGGAATAGGATGTTCGGCGACCGCCGCCGCTGCTGGGCGCTCGCCGCGCCCGCCACCGTCGCCCACAGAAAATCACGTCGCGTCAGAGCCATTTTAGAAAAGTACCTTCATGCCAAATTGCAGGTTCCGCGGACGCCCTGCCGATTGGATTCGTCCAAACGCCGGATCCCCCAGCGAAGTCACAGGCGTCCCCAACGGCGGCGTGTTCAACACATTGAACGCCTCGGTCCGGAACTGCAACCCCACCCGTTCCGTAATCCGGAACGCTTTGAACAGGCCAACATCGGTATTGCTTCGCCCCGGTTGCGTCAGTATGTTGCGCCCTGCGTTCCCGTAGGTAAACGGCGCATTCGCGGCCAGCGCGGCGGTGTTGAACCACCGCCCCACGGACTGCTCGGAAGCCGCCAAATTAGGGTTGCCCACCACATTCGGCCGGTTCGTGTCACCCGTGTTCGCCGGGTCGCCCTGTACCGTAATGCCAAACGGCTGTCCGGAAGAAATCGTCGTGATCCCGCCAATCGACCACCCGCCCAGAATCGCCTCGCTAACCGCGTTCGACTTCGCCAGCCACCGCCGCCCCCGCCCGAACGGCAGATCGTACTGATAGCTCGAAACAAATCGATGCCGCTGATCCTGATCGTCAACGCTCTTCTCCGCCTGCCGGTTCAACGGATTCTGAAATCCCTGCGGCGATCCCGGGGCCGAGCCCGCGCCCGAGAAGCCACCCGTATCGCCAATCGTCTTCGAGAACGTATAGTTGGCCAGGAAACTGATCCCCGAAGCAAACCGCTTCTCAAATCGCGTCTGGAATGAATGGAAGTTGGAGTTGCCAAACCAATCGTGCCGGTCCACAATCGTCAGCGGCGAAACCACCACGCTCGTCCCCGGATAGACAATCGACTTGTACAGCCGCCGCGTGTTGATGTTCCCCGCGCCAGGCAGCGCGTAGTTGGCGTTCCACCGCACCGGCAAATGCGTCGATTTCGATGCGTAATAACCAACCTCGAACACCATCTCCTTCGGCAACTGCCGTTGCAGATTGAAATTCCATTGCATCGACTTCGGCCACTTCGGATTCACCTGGAACGATGACAATCGCACGTTCGCCAAATTCTTCGGATCCAGCGACCCCGCCGGCAATCCATCCTGCAACAGGAATCCTGGCTTGATCGAATCCGTGCTCAGCTGAATCGATATCGTATTCGGCGGGTTGCCCAACATAAACCGGCCTCCCCCCGTGCCCTCGTAATTGCCAATGAAAACACCGAATGCCGACCGCACCACCGTCTTCTTATCGATCTGATAGGCCAACCCAAAACGCGGAGCGAAGTTGGTCTTGCGATCCGCGATCAAGGCCCGGTCCGTCCGGCTTCCCGCCTTCGCCAGTACAATCGCCGGCGCCGCTGGATTGCGGTCCAGATCGTAGTTCGACATCATGTTCCGCGTCTCCACCCACTGCCCGTTGAACTCATAGCGCAGCCCCACGTTCAACGTCAGCCGTCGCGTCGCCCGCCATTCGTCTTGCACGTACCAGTGATAGAACGGCGCCCGCAGGTTCGAATACACCGGGTTTGCCGCCGATGTCTGAAACGAAATCCCCAACAGGAAATCCGCGAATCCGTTGCCGCCGGCGTTGTTCACCGGGTTGCGCGTGAAATTGCCGTTGAACGTGAATACGCCCAGTCCCTCTTTCGGATTCGTAATAAACGCCTGCAGCCAGCTCAGATTGCCTCCAGCCTTCACCGTGTGGCTTCCGCGAATCCAATTCACATCGCTGATCACCTGTCGCGTCTGCGAGTCGTTCAGATTCGGCAGATTCGGGCCGATGCCCAGCGCCGTATAGCCCGTGATCGCAAAGCGCGGCGCGCCATTCGTGGTCCGGTCCACGCCCCGCAGATCCAGCTCCACATTGGCGTTTTTCGAAGTCGGCGGCTGCTGATCGGTGAACAACTGGTTCCATCCCACGCGGCTCGTCACCACCAGCGTCGGCGTGAACGTGTGGCTCCACACCAGCGCTGTATTCTTCCCCGCGTTCGCAAAGCTGGAATCGGTGCTGCCGTATGCCGGCGCCGGCAGATTGGTCGACGGCGGCTGGAACAGGTCCTGTCGCGAGAACCGGAAATACACAACATCCTTCAACGTTGGATTCGCATCGAGCTTCATATCCCACTTGTTCTCATCGCTCCGGTTCGGCGGATTGTACAAGTAGTTCTGCAGCAGGTTTCCATTCTGCGGCTGCGGATACCAAGCCGTCGCCAACTTCGCCACCCGGTCCAGCCGCTGCGCGGGAATCGTGTTCCCCGGAAACGCCACCCGCGTCCGCGTCGCCGCGCTGTAGGTATCCGGATCGTAAATTACATTTCGCTGCTCGGAGAAATTCCCCTGCCGCATCAGCACCGTCGGAATCGTGTTCACCACCGTGCGCGACTCGCGGATCTTCCCCCACTCCGAGTCGCCAAAGAAAAATAACTTGTTCCGCACCACCGGCCCGCCCACCGAAAAACCGTACTGATTCCTCCCAAACTTCGGCTTCGGCTTCAACGGATCGTCAAACAAATTCTTCGCGTCCAGCTTCTCGTTCCGCAAAAACTCGTACGCCGTTCCATGCAGCTCGTTTGATCCGCTCTTGATCGTCGCGTTCACCACGCCCCCGGCCGCCCGCCCGAACTCCGCCGAAAACGAATTCGTCGAGATCTTAAACTCCTGTATCGCGTCCACCGATGGCTTCACCGCCTCCGCCTGATTCCCCTGCGCCGACAACTGCACGTTGTTGTTGTCGATCCCGTCCAACATGTAATTGTTCTGCGTCACCCGCTGCCCGGCCGCCGAAAAGCCACCGAACCGGCTGCCGCTCACCGCCGTCGTCGTCCCCCCCGAAAGCAACGCCAGCTGAATGTAGTCGCGCCCGTTCAGCGGCATATCTACAATTCGCTTGTTGTTGATCACCTGCCCCTGCGTCGCGTCCACCGTCGAAAGCAATGGCACCTCGGCCGTCACCTGCACCGTCTCGCTCGCCGCGCCTACCTCCAGCCGGAAGTCCAGCACCTGCGTCTGCCCAATCTCCAGCACAACGCCCTGCCGTACCGCCTGCCGGAAGCCGTCGGCAACAACCTCAACACGGTACCAGCCAATCCGCAGCGGCAGCGTAAAGTAGCGGCCGTCGCCCGCGCTCTTCACCCCCGTCCGCACGCCCGTCGATTCATGGATCAACGTGATCCGCGCCCCGGGTACATTGGCCCCCGATGGATCAGTCACCGTCCCGGCAACCCTCGCCGACTCTGCTTGTCCCCACAGAATCCCAAACGAAATCCCGAAAAACAAAACCCAGGCTTGCCGCATGAATGGTCTCCCCGATGCGTGCATCCTATCAGAACTCTTTATCGATACACCAAACACCCCCGCCCCTCCAGCACCCCCAACCACATCGGCTCCTCCAACGTCGTCACCCACCGCAAATCCAACTTCTCCAACCGCGGCAACCGCAACAACGCCTCCGGCAAACTCACCAACGGATTCCCCCGCAAATCCAACTGCCGCAAATGCTTCAACTCCCCAACCCCCTCCGGCAACCCCGTCAACCGGTTATTCCGCAAATGCAGCTCCCGCAACTGCCACAGCTTCCCCACCGCGTCCGGCAACGCCTCCAACGCGTTATCCGCCATCCGTAATTCCACCAACCCCGTCATCCCCCCCAACGCCTCCGGCCACGCCCCAAACCGGTTCTCACTCAGATTCAAATACCGCAATCGCCGCAGCCGCCCCATCCCCTCCGGCAATCCCGCCAGCCGGTTATCCTGCAAATACAAAAAGTCAGTCAACCCCTCCAGCTCTCCCAGCGCCTCCGGAACAGCCGCCAAAAAGTTATGCCCCAAATCCAACATCCGAAGCCTCCGCAGCAGCGATATCTGCGCGGAGACTTCGGTCAATTCGTTATCTGCCAGGACCAGGGTTTCCAGCTCCGTCCGCTCCCAAACCCACGCCGGGACCTCCCCCAGCCGCTGTTTCCATAGGTCCAAATGGACAGACGTGCTCACTTCTGCATCGAGCTCTTCACTGCCTTGAACCCGCCCGGAACCGCGAACATCGAATCATCGACGCCCGAGTTCGAATGGTTCTTCGTTTCAATCGTCATCTCCATCAGCGAAGCCTCGGAGCTGAACGACCCGCGCGAAGGCTCAGCAGCCGGAGCCCCAGCCGCAGGCGTCGAAGGAGGAGGCGGCGGCGGAGGCGGCTCTTCCGCCTTCTTCCGGCGCATGCCACCCAGCCCGCCGATGCCACTGCCCAACCCGCCAATCCGGCCCAGCCGCCCGGCCAGCGCGCCCGTCGCCGCCTGCCCCGCCGCATCCCCGGCCGCCTGACCAGCCGAAGGCTGCGGCTGCGAGGCCTGCTGCGCCTGCGCCTGCTGCTGCTGTTCCATCTGCTTAATCTGCTCCGGATCGGTCGGCATCATTCGCATGATCTGCAACACCGGCACCCCGTCCATCAGCGCCATCTTCTTCGCCGCCGCGGCCATCCCTTTGCCCATCCCCGGCTGCGCCCCGCCAAACATCGCCCCCATGTCCATCTTCTGCGCCATCCGCTTATGGAACTCGGCCACTTCGTCATACCCAGGCAACTTCGGCGTCATCCAGTTGCTCATCTCCATCCGCATCTCGCCCTTCTGGCCCGTCTGCGGATTCGTCGATTCAAACTTCATCGACATCAGAACTTCCTTCGCCGGCAGCCCGTTAATCGTATCGGTCTTGCCCGTCTCTTTCACGTCCACGTCAATCGACGTGTCGCTCCCGCCAGTCTTCGACATGGCCTTCTCAAGAAACGCCTTCATCTCGGCGAACGTCATCACCGAGTACTCTTTCTTCTCGAAATTGATCTCCGTAATGTTCTCTTTGTCGAGATCATAAATCGTGGCCGTCTTGCCATGATTCATCACCATCCGGTTGCCCTTCACGGCAACGGTGGAGTTCTGACCATCCAGCGCGCCCTTGCTGAACCGCGCCGCCATCTTCATCATCGCCATCATGGCGCCGCCCGTCATCCGGGACGTCTGGTCGTACTTGAAATCGGCCAGAATCATCGGCGCGCTCAGCGCCATCACCAGCCCAACTCGTGTCAGTCGATTCATCCTCGAACCTCCTTTAGTCATCATACGGTAGAGAGTCCTGTACAATAACGCGTAACCCCCCCTTCGATTCCGTCAAACTAAGTACATGGCCGACCTCGTCATCCGCCCCTCCATCAAAGGCATCATTCTCTGGTACGTCCTGAGCGCCATTCTCTTTGTCGCCATCGTCGTCTTCCTCCAATCCAAAGGCTTCAAACCCACCGAACTCTGGGCCCTCCTCATCCTCCCCATCGCCATCGATCTATGGGCCTCCATGAAGCACGTCCGCCTCAACGCCCGCCGCCTCACCCTCACCCCCGGCATTCTCCGCTACGAAGACGGCCTCGTCAGCAAAACCCAACGCAACATCATGCTCGATAAGGTGCGCGACGTCAGCGTCACCCAAACCCTCGGCCAGCGCCTCGTCGGCGTCGGCAATCTCTCCGTCGAAGCCCTCGGAGAATCCGGCAATATCTCCCTCGAAAACGTGGACCGCCCCCGCGCCGTGGCCGACGCCCTGCTCGAAGCCCTCCGCCAGTCCCGCCAATCCAATCGATAAAAATTTTATGAGTGCATTTCTAACTGGAAAAACCGCGGTCATCACCGGCGGCAGCCGAGGCCTCGGTAAAGCCATGGCCCTCGCCCTCGCCGCCGAAGGCGTCAACATCGTTCTCGCCGCCCGCGATGAAGAGGCCATGGCCTCCGTCGCCGCCGAAGCCGAAACGCTCGGTGCCCAGGCCCTCTGCGTCAAAACCGATGTCACCGACGAAGCCGCCATCGACGCCCTCAAGGAACAAACCCTCGCCCGCTTCGGCGGCGTCGATATCTTGATCAACAACGCCGGCATCAACATCCGCAAACCCGTACACGAGTTCACCCTCGAAGAATGGCGCCGCGTCAATGACACCAACGTCACCAGCGTCTTCCTCGCCTGCCGCGCCTTCGTGCCCATCATGAAGGGAAAGGGTTACGGCCGAATCGTCAACATGACCTCCATCATGGGCCACGTCTCGCTCCCTGGCCGCACGGCGTATTCCACGTCCAAAGCCGCCCTCTTGGGCTTCACCAAAGCCCTCGGCCTTGAACTCGCCACCGAAGGCGTCACCGTCGTCGGCATCAGCCCCGGCCCCTTCGCCACCGAAATGAATCTGCCTCTCATCAACAACCCCGAAGCCAACGCCAAATTCCTCTCCTCCATCCCCGTCGGCCGCTGGGGCCAGGTCGAAGAGATCGGCAAACTCGTCCGCTACATCTGCTCGGAAGACGCCGGCTTCATCACCGGAACAGACATCTTGATCGACGGCGGCTGGTGCGCACAATGAAACGCGCCACCCTCGCCCTGCTGCTCGTGCTAGCCACCATCACCGGCTGCCAAAAAAGCACCAAAAAGGTGATCGCTGTCGTTCCCAAGGCCACCTCCCATCTCTTCTGGCTCAGCGTCCAAGCCGGCGCCCTCGCCGCCGGCGAAGAGTACGGCGTCCAGATCGAATGGAACGGCGCCGCCGCCGAAACCGAATACCCCCGCCAGATCCAAATCGTCGATAGCTTCATCTCCCGCCATGTCGATGGCATCGCGTTGGCCCCCACCGAACGCAAAGCCCTGGTCGGCGCCGTCGATCGCGCCGCCGCCGCCGGCATCCCCCTCACCGTCTTCGACTCCGGCCTCGACTCAGAAAATTACATGAGCTTCCTGGCCACCAACAACTACGAAGGCGGCCAGATGGCCGGCCGCACCCTCGCCCGCCTCCTGAACGGCAACGGCAAAGTCGGCATGGTCATGCACGCCCCCGGCAGCGGTTCCACCATGGACCGCGAACGTGGCTTCGAAGAAGTGATCAAGGCCGAGTTCCCCGGCATCCGCATCGTCGCCCAGCAGTTCGGCCAGTCGGATCGGTCCAAGGCCATGGCCGCCACCGAAAACATCCTCACCGCCCACCCCGATCTCGACGGCATCTTCGCCAGTTCCGAACCCTCCTCGGTCGGCGCCAGCCTCGCCCTCAAATCCCGCGGCCTCGGCGGCAAAGTCCACCTCGTGGCGTTCGATTCGAGCGACGGCATGGTCGAAGACCTCAAGGCCGGCGTCATCGCCGCCATGGTCGTCCAGGACCCCTACCGCATGGGTCACGACGCCGTCAAAACCATCGTCGATAAGCTCAACGGCCAAACCCCGCCCAAGCGCATCGACCTGTCCGCCCGCGTCATCACCAAAGCCGACCTCGACAAAGTCGAAGTCCAGCGCCTGCTGTTCCCCAACGTAAAGAAGTAGCCATGCCAGCCATTCCCGAGCCCATCCAGTCGGCCGCCACCCTTGCCGACGCCCTCGAAGCCACGATCCACCACTTCGCCGCCGACAGCGGCACCGTCCATATGCTCGAAGCCGACGGCGTGCTGCACCTGAAAGCCGCCAGCCGAGGCATCCCCGAAGTGGCTGTGGAGCGCTTCCGGCTGATCCCGGTAGGGAAGGGAATGGCCGGCCTCGCCGTCGAACGCGCCGAACCCGTCACCGCCTGCAACATCCAAACGGATGACTCCGGCGACGTCCGTCCAGGAGCAAAACTAACGGGCCTCGAAGGAGCCATCGTAGTCCCCATGATGCGCAACGGCGCCGCCATCGGAGCCTACGGCATCGCCAACCGCGCCGAGCGCACCTTCACCCCCGAAGAGACCGAACTCCTCCTGGCCATCGCGGCCCACCTGGCGGCCAAACATGGCTGATCAATTCACCGTCATCAACCACGAGAAGCTGGAAAAGTTCGCCCAGCAACTCCTCGAAGGCGTAGGCGTAGCCCCAAACCGCGCCGCCCTCGTCGCCTCGAACCTGATCTTCGGCAACCTGCGCGGCGTCGACTCCCACGGCATGCAACTGCTGCCCTACTACCTGGACCAACTAAAGAACGGCCTCATCAACGGAGCCGAGGACGGCCACGCCATTCGCGAGAGCGGCGGGACGATGCTCTACAACGCCAACAACGGCTTAGGCGCGGTGACATCCTCCATCTGCTGCGACCACGCCATCCGCCTCGCCAAAGCCAACGGCATCGCGTTCGTAGTAGCAAGAGACGCCAACCATTTCGGAGCCGCCGCCTACTGGGGCCGCAAGATATCGAGCGAAGGTCTAATCGGCTTCGCCTTCTGCAACGCCTCGCCGATCGTTCCGCCCTACCAAGCCAAAGACCCCCGTCTGGGCACAAACCCCATCTGCATGTCCGTCCCCGGCGAGCCTGAAAACGCGTGGCTCCTCGACATGGCGACGACAACAGTAGCGGCCAACCGAATCTTCAAGGCCTATCACAACAAGCAGGAAGAGATCCCCGCCGGCTGGGCGATGGACAAAGAAGGCCGCCCAACCACAAACACAGTAGAAGCCTTCAACGGCCTGATCATGCCCCTAGGCGGCTACAAAGGCACGGGCCTATCGGTGATGGTAGAAATCCTCTGCGCCATCCTCGGCGGCGGAGCCATGAGCACGGAAGTCGGTGGCCTGCGCGTAAAAGATCGCCCGATGGGCGTCAGCCACAGCTTCCTAGCCATCGACCCCGCCCGCTTCGTCGGCGCCGAAGAATTCGGCGGC
>CANIFK010000043.1 GCA_947466555.1 Acidobacteriota bacterium
ACCGGCGTGAAGGCCGCGCTCGAACGCAACAACTACAAGACGCAGACGGTGAAGATTCTGGAGAAGGCCGAGATTCCCGCGGCCTGCACGATCCTGCTTTCGGCCGGCGCGCGGCGCGAGTATAACGACGAAGCCATCGCCGCCATTAAGGCGTTTGTGGAGAAGGGCGGGGACGCGATGTTCCTGCTGCCTCCGGCGCTGAAGGGCGCGCGCGAAGATACCGATGAGAACGCAAAGCTGTTCGCATTGCTGGCCGGTTGGAACATTCAGGTGAACAGCAACCTGCTGTTTGACCCGTCGGGCCAGGCCGTGGTCGCCATCGACGATTTCTCCCAGCACCCGATTGTGCGCGACATGCGCGGATTGCCCGCGTTGATTCCGCTGGCCCGTAGCCTGGAACTGAAGCAGGGCGCCGAGAAGCTGTTCGGCACTGCGCCCGACGCCTTCGCCACCAAGACGCTGGACCTGACCAAGCTGCAGGCCGGCCCGCCGCCGAAGGATGGCACGGGTCCGTTCGTCGTTGGCGCCGTGACCACCGTTGGCGGGGGCGGCGATATCAAGAAGCAGGGCCGCGTTGTCGTGGTTGGCTCCGTCGATTGGGCCAGCTTGGCGATGTTGAACCGCTACGGCAACCGGGACATGTTCCTGAACATGGTGAACTGGATGTCGGCCGATGAGGACCTGATCTCCATTCGTCCCAAGGAGCCGGAAGACCGGCGGCTGACCGTGAAGCCCACGCAGTTCTGGGTGCTGTATGTGACCAGCTTCCTGCCCGCTCTGGCGGTGCTGGCGGCCGGTATCGCGGTCTGGTTGAAACGGAGATAGCACGATGGATCCCAAACGTCTCATCCTTGCCGCGTTGGTCCTGGCGGGGCTTAGCGGCGCGCTGTGGTGGTCCAACAAACAGGAGCCTGGCAAGGACGCGAAGTCCTCGCCCGAAGACGCTCCGAAGATCCTGGAGATCCCGCAGGACCAGATCAACAAGCTGGAAATCCGGCGCATGGGCGCAGAGCCCGTGGTGCTGGAGAAGGCCGCTCTGTGGGCGCTGAAGGCGCCGAAGGAGTTGGGCGCCGATCAAGCCGTTGTCGGTAATCTGGTGGGCAATCTGGCGGTGTTCGGGTCCGACCGTTTGGTTGACGCGAAGCCCGCCGATATGAAGCCCTACGGGCTGGTGGAGCCGCTGATCACCGTCATCGTCGGCCGCAAGGACGGCAAGACGCACATCGTCCATTTCGGCGACGATACGCCGAGCGGGACGTCGTCGTACGTGCGCGTGGAGGGAGATCCGAAGCTGTATTCGGTGGTTTCCGCCACGAAGATCATGTTCGACAAGACGTGGCGCGACGTGCGCGATAAGCGGCTGTTGACGTTCGAGACGGAGAAGCTGACGAGCGTCGAACTGGGCGCGATTGCGTTTGGCAAGAGCGGCGCGAACTGGACGATTCTGAAGCCGAAGCCGCTGCGGGCCGATCCGGTGGCGGCCGATCAGCTGGTTCGCAAGCTGGCCGAAGCGCGGCTGGAAGTAGTTAACGATACGGAAGAGGAAGCCTCGCTGCCGGCGAAATTTGCTGCGGGGAAGCTGCTGGGCATTGCCAAGGTGACCGACGGGAAGGGCACGCAGCAGATTGAAGTCCGCAAGGGCAACGAGAACGAATACTACGCCAAGTCGAGCGTGGTGGATGGGATCTTCAAGACCCCCGCGGACCTGGGCGACGCGCTGGCCAAGGGGCTGGATGACTTCCGGAACAGGAAGCTGTTCGAGTTTGGCTTCACGCAGCCGGACCGCGTGGAGGTGAAGGACGGCGAGAAGAACTACGTCTTCGCCAAGAGCGGTGCGGAGTGGAAGCGCGACGGCAAGGCGATCGACCCGGGTTCGGTGCAGCAGGTGGTGGACCGGTTGCGCGAACTGGCGGCGGTGAAGTTCGCCGACGCCGCGCCGGGCACCGTGGTGGCCGAGTACACCGTTGGGAAAGAAAAAGTCACCGTGACCAAACAGGGCGAAACCTACTACGGTAAGCGCGCCGATGGCGGAGACGTCTACGTGCTGGACCCGAAGAGCGTGAGCGAAGTGCGAGACTTGGCCGCGAGCGCGAAGGAACTGGCGGCCGCGAAGAAGTAATCGCGGCCGTTCAGTTCAGCCCGAAGGACACAATCGTCGTCCCGGCTGCAATCGCCACATACTGCTTGCCATCCACCGAATACGTCATCGGCCCGCCCTTCCACGCCTGCCCGGTGTTGAAGTGCCAAAGCAGTTTTCCGGACGACGAATCCGCCGCCACGAACGCGCCGCGCCCGTCGCCGTAGAACAACAGGCCGCCCGCGGTCGCCATCAATCCGCTGCCCAGAATCCCGCCGCCAATATTCGGAATCTCCCACGCCGTCTTCCCCGTTCGCAGGTCGATCGCCTTCAAAAACTTCCCGCCATCATCCCCCGGTGACGGCCGTGTCCCGCCCCCATAGAACGACTCTCCTGCTTGCCACCACTCCCCGTTTTTCGAATAGATATTGCAAGATTCCTGGGCAAAAAAGTAGTACAACCCTGTCCCCGGCACGAACGCCGTCGAAGTCCAGTTCGCCGCCCCTGCCACGTTCGGGCACGTCCGCTGGCCCTCTTCGGTTGGTGCATGTCCGGGCAACAACATGGGCCGCCCGTCGGCGCCAATCCCGCTCGCCCACGTCAGCTTCTTCACAAACGGCTCTGCCCGCAACACCTTTCCGGTCTCCCGGTCCAGCGTGTAGAAAAACCCATTTCGATTCCCCTGCACCAGCAACTTCCGCCCCTCGAAATCCACCAGCACCGGCGGCTCCGTTGCGTCCCAATCGTGCAGATCATGCGGCGTGAACTGGTAGTGCCAGCGCAGTCGCCCCGTCTTCGCATCCAGCGCCACCACCGAATCGGTGTACAGGTTGTCCCCCTTGCGCTCGTCGCCATTGTAGTCCGGGCACGGATTCCCCGTCGGCCAGTACAGCGTCCCCGAAGCGGTGTCGTAGGTCCCCGTCAACCACGTCGTCCCGCACCCATGCTCCAGCGCCCGGCCCACCCAGGTCTCCGACCCCTTCTCCCCGTGCGCCGGAATCGTCCAGAAGCGCCAGACGCGCTCCCCGGTAGAGGCTTTGTACGCATCCAGGAAACCGCGCACTCCCTCATCCCCGCCCGAGATCCCCGCCACAACAAGATCACCCACCACCAGCGGCGCGCCCGTCGCGCCATAGTTCTCCCGGTAATCGGCCATCACCACGTCCCAAATTAACTGCCCCGTGGCGCGGTGTAACGCAATCAAATGCGCGTCGTCGGTAGCCATAAACACGCGGTCTCCCAACACGGCCACTCCGCGATTGATCCCGCTCGCCGCGTCCCCCGCCAACCCCTTCGTCCGTGCCCGTTTGTAGTGCCAGATCTCCCGCCCGCTCCGCGCGTCCAGCGCAAACGCTTCATTCACGCTCGTCACAAACATCACCCCATCCACCACCACCGGCGTCGTCTGCAGCGCCCCCGGCGCCCCCGCAATCGGGAACATCCACCGCGCCGCCACTCCGCCCACGTTCGCCCGGTTAATCTGCGCCAGCGAGCTGTACCGGTTCCCGTCCAGCCTCCCGTTATAACTCGGCCAGTCTCCCGCCCGCGGCTTCGTAATCTCCGCGAATGTAATCCCCGGCCCCACCTCGGCCCCCGCCGCCACGCCCGGTTCCTGCTTCAGGGTCTTCAGATAGGCCACCAGGTCCTCGCGCCCCTCCGTCACCGCCGGCATCAACGAGGGCTCCTCTTTCTCACTTACAATCAGTTCCCGCCGCAGCAATTGCAGCCGCCCATCGGCACCCAGCAACTGCACATCAAACGGGCTCCGGTTCTTCGCCACGCCCTTCACCACACGCCCGTCCCGCAACGTCAACGTCACCGACGCACCACCGGGCTTTGCCAACTGCGCCCGCAGCTTCGTCGCGCTCCGCTGCCCCGCTACCGTCAAGTCCGGGCCCAATACGCCGCCCCGCCCCCGCACCATATGGCACCCCGTGCACTTCTCCCCAAACATCCGTGCCCCACGCGTTGCGTCGCCAGTCACCGCGCTTGCATCCTCCGGCGCTGTCTTCAGCGTCACCACATAGTCAGCCACCGCGCCCAGCTCTGCCGCGCCGAACGAAAACGCCGGCATTCCCGTACCCGGAATGCCATTCCGAATCACATCGCTCACCGCCTGCCGCGACCGGATCCGCCCCGCCAGTATCCCCGGCCCATGCCCACCGCCACTACCGTCCTCGCCGTGACACCCCACGCAACGCGCCGTATAAATCCGTTTCCCCGCGTCCTGTCCCAGTACCGCTACCGCCGCCAACAGAAGCCACAATCGCATAGACAAACTGTAGCCGCAATAATCGGATACCGCAAACCGAAAAACTCACTTACCCTCAAATCAGATATGACCACCCGCGACCCGCTCGCCGTCCTCTCCGATCACCTCAAAACCCACGCCGACGCCGCCATCTCCCTGGACGAAATGAGCCGCCTCACCGGCTACAGCCCCTTCCACCTCCAACGCAAATTCAAAGCCGCCTTCGGCGTCACCCCCAAGCAGTTCCAACGCAAATGCAGGCTCGACAAATTAAAGTCCCAACTCCGCCAATCCGACTCCGTCACCACCGCCATGTACAACGCCGGCTACTCGTCTTCCTCCCGTCTCTACGAACAATCCACCGCCAACCTCGGCATGACTCCCTCCCAATACCGCGCCCGCGGCGAAGGCCTGGAAATCTCCTGGGTCTCCCTCGAAACACCCCTCGGCCCCATCGCCCTTGCCGCCACCGACCACGGCCTCTGCTTCCTCGAATTCGGCGAGTCCAAACACGCCCTCGAACAACGCCTTCAGGACGAGTTCCCCAACGCCATCCGCGCGGAGGCCAACGCCAACACCACCGCCCTTCGGCAGTGGCACGAAGCCATCGTCGCGACTATCAACACCGGCGCCAACATGCCTAATCTCCCCCTCGACATCCGCGCCACCGCCTTCGAGGCCCTTGTCTGGACATACCTCCGCACCATCCCCGCCGGCGAGACCCGCAGCTATGCCGAGGTCGCCACCGCCATCGGCAAGCCGTCGGCCACGCGCGCCGTCGCCAACGCGTGCGGCCGCAATCCGGTCGCGCTCGCCATCCCGTGCCACCGCGTCATCCGGGCCTCCGGCGAACTGGGCGGCTACCGCTGGGGGCTCGATAAGAAGACTGCCTTGCTCACCACCGAACGTCAGGCCAGCGACGGCAAATACGCCCGCGCGTAATCAATGCTGCGCTGGTTCAGCCGGTCTTCCAACGCCAGTACGCCCTCCGGCGAAAGCCCCGAAGTTTTCGGCAGCGGCACTTTCGGCGGATTGTTCTTGATCCACGCCATCAGCATCGCTAAATCGCGCGGCGGCACCGGGCTCTTGTCGTCGTAAACCTTCCAGTATTGCTCCGTAAAGATCGGCACCTTCAGCGGGTCGCGGGTCAGCATTTCCAACTGGAACAGCATCTTCGGATCTTTCTTCTGGAACCGCGCCACAATACCCGCCAGGTCCAACAGACCATCGCCAAACGCCACTTCGCTCAACAAAATCCCGTCGGAATAAAGGTCCACGCCAATGTCCTTGAACGACACGAAAATCGTGTGCGGAGCCAGCGTGTCAATCGTCTGCTGCGGCGTCTCGATCAGCGAAACGTTGTTCACCAGATCCAGACACACGCCCACGTATTCACTGCCCGTCGATTTCACCCAGGCGACCAGTTCGTCCGACCGCCAACCCTTGTGATTCTCAATCGCCAGGCGCATCTTATACTTCCGCAGCACCGGTTCCGCCCGCCGCACCGCGGCCTTGCATATGGCGTCAAACTCGTGAAACTCCGCGGCGCTTTTGAACTGCTCATACCGCCGGCCGGAGAACGGATCGTGCACGCACTCCACGCGCCCGCCCATCTCCGCACAAGCCTTCACCGACGCCTCATACTTTGGCAAATCCGCATCTGTCCGCGGCGTCCGCACCAGCACCACCAGCCGCATGTCGTACTTCTCAATCTGGTCGCGCAGTTTCTTGATCTTCAGCGGATCCATGTCCGCCGGCAACGTCGTGTGCGCATTGCCCAGTCCCTTTTCATGGGCATATTCGACGATGTCCCAGTTCTTCCCCATCGCCCGCGAGCGCGCCGTCAATCCCGGCCCTGCCGTGCCTAAATACCGCATCCGCTTCGACTGCGCCGCCAAAGCTCCTGCCGCCACCGTACCCAGTACTGTTCGTCGTGTCATGCACCGAATACCCTATCACTTCCTTGGATACGATGAAAACATGTGGAAGCTCCTCCCGGTCCTCGCACTTACCCTAACCGCCCAAACCTTTACCGCCCGCCTCGCCGGCACCATTACGGACCCCTCCAACAGCCCCATCCCTGCCGCCCAAATCACTCTCACCAACACCGCCACCACCGCCGCCCAATCCACCACGTCCAACAACACCGGCGCCTACGTCTTCCCCTCCATACCGCCCGGCAACTACGAAATCGCCATCACCGCCCAGGGCTTTCAAAAACAGCTCCAAAAGAACATTACACTCGAAATTAATCAGGCCGCCAACCTCGACGTGAAGCTCTCCGTCGCCAGCCTCGCCACCGAAGTCCAAGTCACCGAAGAAGCCCCGGTTCTCCAAACCGAAACCGGCAACGTCGGCACCACCATCAACGCCCAAACTCTCGACGAACTCCCGCTCGTCCAACGCGACGTCATGGCCGTCGTCCGCCTCGCCCCCGGCGTCGTCGCCAAGTCCCAGGTCGGCGATGCCCGCGGCGGCCGCGGCGTCTTCAACTCCAACTTCTCCGTCGGCGGCGGCCGCACCTCGACGAACGAAGTCCTCCTCGATGGCGCCGTCAACACCATCGGCGATTTCAACGGCGTCGCCTTCTCCCCGCCCCCCGATGCCGTCCAGGAGTTCCGTGTCGAGACCAACTCCTTCTCCGCCGAGTTCGGCCGCACCGGCGGCGGCGCAGTCAACATCGTCACCAAGTCCGGCGGCAACCAGTTCCACGGCACCGCCTACTACTACCACCAGAACGATTTCCTCAACGCCAACAGCTTCGTCAACAACCGCTTCGGCACCATCCGCCCCGTCCTCCGCCGCCATCAATACGGCTTCACCGCCGGCGGCCCCGTCGTCATCCCCCGTCTCTACAACGGCAAAAACAAAACGTTCTTCTTCACCGCCTTCGAAGGCCGCCGCGAGAAGGACCCCGTCCGCTCCATCACCAGCGTCCCCACCGCCCTCGAACGCAACGGCGACTTCTCCGAAACCCGTTTCCTCGCCGCCAACGGCGCCCAACTCATCAACATCTACGACCCCGCCACATCCCGCGTCGTCAACGGCGTCCGCTCCCGCGCCCTCTTCCCCAACAACCAAATTCCGCGCGCTCGCTTCAATCCCGTCGCCGTCAAAATGCTCGCCGAATATCCCGAAGCCAACCGCCCCGGCTCCTCCATCACCGGCCGCCAGAACTACCTCTTCGCCGGCAACCGCGGCTACTCACGTGATCTCTCCACCACCCGCCTCGATCACAACTTCTCCGAAAAACACCGCATCTTCGGCCGCTACTCCCAACAGCACTCCCTCGACACCCAGCCGTCCGTCAAAGTCCGCTTCACCAACTCCAACAACACCAAGGACTCCTTCTACAACACCGGTCTCGACGACACCTTCCAGATCACCCCTCGCCTCTTCAACGTCTTCCGCTACATGTACGTCCGCTACCGCGCCAACCTCGTCTCCAACACCCTCGGCTTCGACCCCACCACCCTCGGCCTGCCCAACTACGTCCGCGACTCCGCCAACGTCCTCATCTACCCCAACGTCTCCATCGGCTCCGGCATTCCCGACCTCGGCGGCACCGCCTTCAACAACCAGCCCCGCGACACCCAGGGCTTCCAGAACAACCTCCTCTACGCCCGCGGCAACCACACCATGAAGATGGGCGCCGAATACCGCCTCTACCGCTTCTACCCCTATCAAATTTCCAATCCCACCGGCGCGTACACGTTCAACCAGTTCTACACCTCGAGCGATCAAATCGGCACCGCCCGCCCCGAACAGGGCCTCGGCCTCGCCAGCTTCCTGCTCGGCTTCGGCTCCTTCACCTACGAAAAGGTCGAACCCCTCTCCGCCTACCAGCACTACCTCGGCAGCTACTTCCAGGACGATTGGAAAGTCACCTCCAAACTCACGCTCAACTTGGGCGTCCGCTGGGAAGCCGAAACCGGCACCGGCGAAGCCCACGACCGCCTCACCTACTTCGATCCAAAGAAAAGCGCCATCCAATTCACCGGCGGCCCCAACCCGCGCACCATCCGCAAAACCAACTGGCGCAACTTCGGCCCACGCCTCGGCTTCGCCTACCGCCTCGATAACAAGACCGCCATCCGCGGCGGCTACGGCATCTTCTATCTCCCCATTGGCCTCGAAACCGCCATCGTCACCACCCCCTTCAGCTTCAACGTAAATGCCGACGTCTTCAACGCTGACTACTCCCCCAAGACAACTCTCTCCAATCCCTTCCCCACCGGCATCGTCCGCCCCAGTTCCACTAACCGCGTCGACGACGGCACCTTCCGCCTCGGCAACAACGCCAACATCGTTCTCCGCGACCAGCCCGCCAGCTACGTCCAACAATGGAACTTCGCCATCGCCCGCCAGATCGGCCGCGCCAGTTCCATCGACGTCACCTACTTCGGCAACCGCGGTATCCATCTCCCCACCAATTCGCTCGAACTCAACCAAATTGATCCCAAGAACCTCGCCAACGGCGGCGCCTTCCTCAACGAACGCGTAGCAAACCCGTACTTCGGCAAGGGCCTCCCCGGCCTGCTCGCCCAGGCCACAATCCCCCGCATGCAGCTTTTGAAGCCCTACCCCCAATTCGCATCCCCCACCACCGCCAACGCCTACGGCGGCAGTCTGATTTACTTCCGCCCGCCTGTCGCCGATAGCATCTATCACGCCGTCACCTTCCGCTATGACCGCAAGTTCACGAAAGGCTTCAGCCTCGGCGCCCACTACACCATCTCGAAGGTCCTCGAAACCGGCGGCGGCGGCAACGGTATCGCGTTTCTCGACCCCGCCGGCATCCGCGATATCTACAACATCCGCCTCGAACGCAGCGTTGGCTCCTTCGACGTGCCCCAACGCCTCGTCGTGACATTCGCCACGCAACTCCCCTTCGGAAAAGGCAAACAGTTCTTCAACAAAAACAAACTCGCCAACCGCTTCATCGGCAACTGGCAGTTCTTCGCCAACGGCACCATGCAGTCCGGCCTCCCCGTCAACGTCGGCGGCCCGGACATCTCCCGCATCGCCGGCGCCAGCCCCTCCCGCGCCAGCGTCGTCGCCGGTGTCGATCCCAAACTCCCGCTCTCCCAATCCATCGCCAACAGCCGCGACTGGTCCAACGCCTGCGGATGCACCAAGCCCTGGTTCAACCCCGCCGCCTTCACCACAACACCGGAATTCCAAATCCCCAACGGCCCGCGCTTCCTTCCCAACGTACGCGAAGGCTGGCTCCGCTCCGTCGACGCCAATCTCCAGAAATCCGTCTTCGTCACCGAGCGCATCCGGCTCTCGCTCCAGCTCCGAGCCTTCAACGTCCTCAACCAGGTCAGCTTCGGCGGACCCAGCGTCATCACCGTCGGCCAGGCCAACTTCGGCTCCGCCGGCGGCGTCGTCGATAACGCCCGCCGCGCCGAAGTCGGCGCCAAGCTCTATTTCTGACGGTATCCGGTCACTTGACCGCCCCGGCGCACCACGTCCTACGCCAACTCGCCAAATAACGTGGCCCCCCGCATGCATCATCATTTGCATGTCCTTCGGAATCTACCTCGCCGGCTTCCTGCTCCTCATGGCCGGCCTCATCTACGGCGCCACCATTCTCCACGTCCCAATGCAATGGATCGTCGTCTTGAGCATGGTCCTCGCCGGCCTTGGCGTGCTCTCCGCCGTCAAAGCCACCAAGGGTCGCGACCCGTCATAACTCGCCCGAAGGAACGGAACAGGAACTCCCCAATGACAACAACAACCAGACGCTTCTGCCTCGCCGCATTCCTCCTCGGCCCTGCCGCCCTCGCCCAGAACCGAACGCAGGATCGCGGTGCCGTCACCGCCACGATCAACGACTGCGAACGCCAGACCAATAGCTTCGTCGGCTCGCTCCGCCAGGCCCTTAGCCAGGCTAATGTCCGCTACGAACGCAAGGAGGACCTCCTCCGCAGCGCCCGCGATCTCGAAAACTCCATGGACAAAGTCGGCGACGCTTGGAACCGCGACAACAACCCCGAACGCGCCGGTGAGCACGTGCGCGTCGCCATCGGTGCCGCACGCGAGATCAATCAAATCATGGTCCGCCGCCGCCTCAATCGCGACACCGAACAGCGCTGGAATCAGGTCCGGCGCGAACTCAATCTCCTCGCCAGAGCATTTAACACCCAAGGCCTCGGCCGCTAACCAGAGCCCCATTCCAAACACCCCCGCCGATCCCTATACTTAGCAGTGCTATGGACATGCTAACCAGTTTCCTCGTGGGCATCGGCCTATGGTTCCTCATCCGCTTCGTCCTGATGGGCTTCTACACAGTCAATCAAAGCGAACGCGCCGTAAAAACCCGCTTCGGCCGGGCCGACCGTCTCGGCCCCTCCACTCTCGAAGACCCTATCGCCCAATGCCTGCGCCCCGAAGAGCGCGAACGCTACGTCTACCCGCAAGTCCGCGTCATCCCCCCCGGCGGTCCCTATTTCAAAATGCCCTGGGAGCGCATCCACAAGGTCTCCGTCGCCACCATGACCGTCAACATGGCCCTGGACCTCGAAGACCCGGCCGCCAATGAAAACGGCGCCCGCCTCGAAGCCGTCACCAAGGATCAACTCAACACCGGCCTCACCGGCCAGATCCGCTACCGCGTCAGCGAACGCAACCTCTACGCCTTCCTCTTCGGCACCAAGAAACCCTTCGTCCACGTCATGGCCTACTTCGTCAGCGTCCTCCGCCAACGCATCGCCAATTTCGAAGCCAAAACTGCCCCCGCCTTCCAACCCCCAACCATCCCCTCTTCAGACCCCGCCATCAACATCCCCGGCACCGAAATGATCGGCGTCTCCATCAACGACCTCCGCAAGAACCTCCGCGACCTCAACGACTACATGGAGCAGGAGTGCAAGTCCGCCGAGGCCCGCTACGGCGTCGTCTTCGACGCCAGTCTCATCACCGGCATCGACCCGCCCGCCGAGGTCGAATCCGCCCTCGCCGCCATCAACACCGCCCATAACCAGGTGTCGAGCGATATCTCCCTCGCCCAGGCCCACGCCGATCAGAAAATCGAGCAATCCAAGCGCGCCGTCGAAATCGAAACCCTCCGCGCCGAAGCCGAAATGGAGCCACTCCGCGCGCAAGCCGCCGAACTGCTCGAAACCTACAAAGCCGGCCCCGAAGTACTCGCCGCCTATCTCCGCAACGTCCGCCTGTCGCTCTACGAACGTGCGCAGCAAGTCTTCCTGGAGGTCTCCCGATGATCGAAGCCGTTATCTTCATCCTTCTGTTCTTCCTCGCCGAAGTCGTCCTCCGCACGCTCGGCCGCCTCTTCGGGCTCTACGCAACCGTGCAGGAGCGCGAATGCAAGGTCTACGTTCTCTTCGGTAAGGTGCTCGGCGTCCTCGATGAACCTGGCCTCCACATCCTCCCGCTCAAGCTCGGCCCCTCCGCCTTCATCGTCAATTTCTTCGGAAAATGCTACTCCCTCGACCTCCGGCTCGATCAGCAATACCTCCGCTCCCAAGCCGTCAACTCCGAAGAAGGTGCCCCCATGGGCATCGGCATCTGGTACGAAATGTGGATCAGCGACCCGGTCTCTTTTCTCTTCAAGAACACAGACCCCCGCGGCTCCCTCCAGGCCAACGTCTCCAGCTCCGCCGTTCGTTGCCTCAGCAATATGCCGCTGGCCGACATGCTCGAAACACGCCACCAAATGAGTCAGGCCGTCCGCGCCGAAGTCTCCGCCAAGTCCAATGAATGGGGCTACAAAACCGGCACCGTCTACATCCGCAAGGTTCACTTCCGCGACGTTGGCATGATCCGCCAGATCGAAGAAAAAGTGGTGAACCGCCTCCGCCAGGTGACGTCCGCCATCCGCCAGGCCGGTGCCAATCAGGTCAGCGTCATCACCAGCTCCGCCGAACGCAAAGCGGCCGTCGAATTCGCCCGCGCCGCTGCCATCCGCCCCGCCACGCTCCGTCGCGTGCTAACGGAAATCGTCGGTGTCCCTGCCGTCAACAAAGCGCTCTTCGAAATCCTCGAAAACCAGCGCATGCTCGCCAGCGGAGCGAGATTGAACCTCCTCTCCGCCGGCCAGCACAACGGCGCCATCTCCTCGCTCATCGCCGCCCAGCCCGGCCCCCCGCCCAAGCCGTGACCGCCCTCGTCCTCGCCGATGACGCAACCGGCGCCCTCGAATGTGCCTCCCTGCTGGCCCACTACGGCCAGCAGGCGTGGCGCGTTGTCGATACCCAGTCCCGCCACCTGCCTCCCGCCGAAGCCGCCGCCGCCATTCGCCCCTTCGCCAACAACCCCCAAATCTACAAGAAAACGGACTCTACCCTCCGCGGCAACATCGCTGCCGAGCTCGAAGCGCTCCTCCCCCGCACCGTCGTCTACATCCCCGCCTACCCCAACCTCGGCCGCACCGTTGTCGACGGACAACTCCTCATCCACGGCACCCCCGTCGCCGAAACCGATTTCGCCCGCGACCCACGCCATCCCATCAAATCCGCCGCCATCAAAGACCTCTTCAAGAACGCCATCCCCATCCCCGACATCCCCACCCTCAAAGCCAACCTCCACCAACCGGCCATCTTAATCTGCGACGCCTCCACCAACGAAGACCTCGCCGAAATCGCCAAATCCCTCAACAAAAACGTAGTCATCGCCAGCCCAGCCGGCTTCATCCCCCACTGGGCACAGCTTTGCGAACTCCCCCCAGCCGCGCCCATCCCCATCCCCAACCCCACCAACTGGCTAGTCATCCGCGGCTCCCGCCACCCCCAATCCCTCCGTCAATCCCAACACGCCAAGTCGCTGCAAATTCCCGTCATCGAAGCGCCTGAAACCATCCACGCCAACCCCGAAGCCATCGCCCAGTCCCTCGCCGAAACCGCCAAAGCCCACATCGAACAACACCACCCGCAAGGCATCATCGTCATGGGCGGCGACACCGTCTTCGCCCTCTGGCGCGCCCTCGGCATCACCCAAATCACGCCGCTCCCCGAACGCCTCCCTGGCATCGCCGCCAGTTGGAGTCCCGAGACCCAAATCCTCTTCCTCACCAAAGCCGGCGGCTTCGGCCACGATACTCTGGTAGAACAACTTCTCCACCACACATGACTCACATCGGAATCACCATGGGGGACTCGAGCGGCGTCGGCCCCGAGATCCTCCTCAAAGCCGCCCACGAAAACTCCATCCCCGTCCCCTATGTCGTCTACGGCGACCTCGCCCCGCTCACCAAGCTCAACGAACAATACAACTTAACCCTCCACCCCATCGCCCACCCTTCCGAAGCCCTCCCAAACGTCGTCAATATCATCGACGCCCAACTTCTCACCGAAGCCGATCTCACCCCCGGCCGCATCAACGCCAAGTCCGGCCACGCCGCCCGCGAATACGTCATCCGCGCCACCAAGGCCGCCCTCGCCAAAGAGATCACCGCCATCGTCACCCTCCCCATGAACAAGGAGGCCACCCAACTCACCGACCCAAACTTCACCGGCCACACCGAGTTAATCGGAGAGCTCTGCGGCTCCGACGATGTCACCATCATGCTCGCCTCTGATGACCTGATCGTCACCCACGTCTCCACTCACTGCTCCCTCCGCCAAGCCATCGAGCGATGCAAACAGGACCGCATCAAGACGATCCTCGAACTCACCCAGCACGCCGTAAAGAAGCTCAAACCCGCCGCCCGTATCGCCGTCGCCGGCCTCAACCCCCACGCCGGTGAGAACGGCCTGTTCGGCATGGAAGAGATCGAAGAAATCGCCCCCTCCGTTGAATGGGCGCAGGCGCAGGGCTGGAACGTCAAAGGCCCGCTCCCGCCCGACACGCTCTTCTACATGGCCGTTCGCCGCAAACAGTTCGACGCGGTCGTCTGCATGTACCACGACCAGGGCCACATCCCCTCGAAGCTCCTCGATTTCGAAGGCGGCGTCAACATCGCCCTCGGTCTGCCCATCGTCCGTACCTCTGTCGACCACGGCACCGCCTTCGATATCGCCTGGAAGGGCCTCGCCTCCACCACCAGCTTCCGCGCCGCCATCGACATGGCTATACGCTTGACTCAGTAATAGCAACTTGATAAATTACACCCCCAGAAGTTAGTAACGAAGGGGATCTTATGAAATTGCTTACTCG
>CANIFK010000044.1 GCA_947466555.1 Acidobacteriota bacterium
GCGAATACGAGGCTGTAGCCAATCGCCGCCCAAAGCAGCGTCATCACGGCCATCATGATGAAACTCTGCATCATTGTGCCCAATACGTTTTTCTTGCGCACCAAACCGCAGTAGAACAGCGCCAGGCCGGGGCCGGTCATCATCAATACCAACGCAGCGGACGTTAGCATCCAAGCGTTGTCCCCAGCCGATTGGGATGCGGCGACGGCCGCTTTCAGTTTTTGCAGTTCGGCGTCAAGCGCAGGATTGGATTGCGCGATTGCGAAGGGGGCAGCCAACACCGTGGCGGCCGCGAGACGGGGCCAATTCATGGAAAGTTGATCCTCGGACAAGGAGTAAGGGAGCTGCCGGACACGGGCCAGCTCGATCAACTATGGTGCTACGGACAGGAGGTTCGTTGCCGATGGTTTTTTCTATGAGGCCGATTAAAAAGACTGATAGAGGGTTAGTCCGTGAGAGACTCTTCCAGCAGTTTGGAAAGGCTGCGGTGTTTGGACTCGGCACTGCGCAACTCATCGGCCAGGTGCATACAGGCCAAAACGGCAATGCGCGAGGCGTCCGCGTTGGTGCCTCGCGCAATGTTGTTCATGAGCTCGTCGACGCGATGCGCAAGATCTTCCACATCACTCTCCTTGCCCGTGGTGACGAGCGAATAGGATTGATTGAAAATGGATACGCGAACGGTCTTTTTCTCCGGCGGAGCTTCATTAGCCATAGGACGGCCTGACTAACTGGCGCTCAGCAGGTCCATCTGGCCCAGCAGCTTTTCGATGCGGGCCTTTACCTGTTTCCGCTCCGTCTGGAGAACCTCCAGTTCGGACGCCGCCTTACCGGCGTTCGCTTTGAAGGCGGCGAGGGCCTCCTCGGCGTCGTTGCGAGCGGCTGCTGCCAGCGTCGCCTCGGATTCGGCTGCGGCCAGCCGCTCTTTCAGCTCCGCATTCTCCTCACGGAGCTTGCCAACAAGCTGAACGGCCCGGAGGATGCGATCCTCCAGGCCGGATAGTGTATCGGTATCCTCTAACTGCAGGTCCATATACGGTTCCTCTTTAATGCAGGGTTGGATTTACAGGGAACTACGCGAGAGCTGCTTTGGCCTTGTCGACCAGAGCGGTGAAGGCGGCGGCATCGCGCGCGGCGATGTCGGCCAGCATTTTGCGATTCAGGGTGATCTGCGCCTTCTTCAGTCCGTTCATGAACTTGGAATACGACAGGCCGTTGGCGCGGGTGCCGGCGGAAATGCGGCAGATCCACAGCGAACGGAAGTCACGCTTCTTGAGCCGGCGACCCTTGTATCCGTAGGAAAGCGACTTTTCGACCGCTTCCTGCGCATAGCGGTGCAGCTTCGACTTGGCAAGGAAAAAGCCTTTGGCCAGAGCCAGGACTTTTTTCCGATTATCTGTACGTTTAGTACTTCTTTTTACGCGGGGCACGTTTGTCTCCTTGAGTAATTAGGCCTGTTTGGCCGGGGGCCGGTGAATCGGGCACGTGCCGCGCGCCACGTTCACACGGAGGGGGGATGGGAAGTCTGCCCTAGTAGGGCAGCATCCGCTTCAGTTCAGGCGAGTTGGTCGGGTCCATGATGGCCGACGCTGCCAGACGGCGCTTGCGAGAAGAATTCTTGGAGGTCAAGATGTGGCGGGCAAAAGCGTGGCTACGCTTGATCTTGCCGGTGCCGGTCTTCTTGAAGCGCTTGGCCGCGCCCTTGTGGGTTTTCAACTTAGGCATTGGTTAGTTCCTGGAAATAGTGCGTTTGGAACGCACTGCCTCCGAGTATAGCAGGTTGGAGCTGATAGTTCAGTTCGCGGGGTGCCAAATGGCCGCCGGATTGCTCGAGGTTGTCTGTGGCGGGGGACAAGTTGCACCTATGGGGCTGGCTGCGTGTAAAACCGCTTCACGACATCCATCGCGGGTTTCCGCCACGGCGTCATGGAGTTGTTGTCCGGTCCTCCGTACCCATTCGTACCCACCTTCCACCAGTAGACTCCGCGGAACCACGGCTTGTTGTAGACGGCGTTCAACAGACCCTCGAAACTACGGGCCTGTTCGGCCAGGTCGAGCGGCTTATCGGTTTCGTCCTCCCAGGGTTCGCGATGCGAGTTCTTGTGTGCGCCAAAACCCGCTTCTGTAAACAAGACAGGCTTGTTGAACTTCTGCTGAACCGCTTCGATCTTGCCAACAAGCGTTGCTGCTGAATACGAATCGTCGAGCGGATAGTAGTTGTCGATGCCGATGTAGTCCAGCGCGTCCCAAAACTGCAGTGTCTCGAACTCCTCGCCGTGGTTGGCGGCGTAGACGATGGGGCCTCGATAGACGGCCCGCACCCGGGCGATGATGTCTCGCCACTCACTTTCATGCGGCGTGAGACCTCGCAACTCGGTGCCTATGCAGAAAATGTCAGCATGGATTCGCGCGGCAAAGGCGGCGTAGTGTTCGATGAACGGCTTGTAGGCGGTTAGCCACTGCTTGGACTCCGCTTCGGGGATTGGCGTACGGCCTTGCAGCCGCCACACGTGCGGCTTCAGCATCACCCGCATCCCCAACTTGTGTGCCTCCGCGGTGAGAATCTCCATCCCGTCTTCGCTCTCCCAGGTGTCGCTGCGCCCTGGGATCCGGATCGCCGTTTCGCCTCGCGGCGAGAATCCGTATGGAACAAGGGCGATGGCGTTCACGCCAAACGGCGGAAGTTGCGCCAGCATCGTCAGTGCCTGTGGGGACTGGTAGGAGATGCCTTCGGCTGTGTAGCTGACTCCCTTGTGGAAGTATTCTCTATCGTACGGCGCGGCTGGGTCCGCTTTCGGCAACGCCGCCATCGCCGATAGTCTTGCTTCTTTCTCCCTCGCCTGGCTCCATTGGCTCCCGCCAAACGTCAACGCGAGCAACACCGCCGACACCGCAAAGCCCGGCCACGGTCGCCACGCCGGGAGATGCCATTTGGGATGCTGTCTTGCCAGCAACACGATCAACACCGCACCGATGGCGCAGAGGATCGCTGGTTGCTGCCAGCCGGGCCGAAATCGGATCAACTCGCGAAGCAAAATCTGCGGTAACAGCACTCCCAACACCAGCGGAACCGTCCCCATTTCGGCGCGCCGGGCGCCGACCGCGAAAATGGACACTGCGGCCAAATGAATCCAATCGAGTTGAAATCCGCGAGGTCCCCCAAGGCGATCACACAGCGCCAGCCCGGTGGCGATCCACAGAACGGGGCCTTTTTCCTTCAAGGCAACGCCAACAATCACTGCGAGCGCCAGACCCATCCAAACGTGCTGATCCGGGCTCATCGAAAACACTCCGAACGGCGTGAACCGGACGCCAGCCGATGGATGGAGCATGATCCCTGGCGCGCCCCACAGCAGGAATCGCGCCATCCAAAACGCCGCAAATGCCCAGCCGAGACGGGCCAGCATCTACTTCCGGTGAACCGCTTCGGCGTACAGCAGGTCGCCACTGAACCCGTCGTAGTATTGAATCACCAGATGGGGCCGCGGATAGGCTACCCAGCGCTCCTTGCCCTGGGCGTCAGGATTCCGGTAGACATTGTTGATTTGCGCGATCGCGTAGATCGGGAAATGCCGGAGTTTGCCGGGAACGTCATTCAAGATAAACGACGACCACCGAATATCGCATTCACGTCCGCGGGAATCGAATTTGCCATTTATCGGCCGACTGCCTTCACTAATCAGCGGATGGTTCTGCGAATTATGCGGGCCGGCGGCGAACTCCCATACGGTATCCGTCACTTTAACGGCCCAGCTGTTGTGCAGGTCGCCGGTCATCACAATTACCGGGCGCTTCAGTGAATCCCAGAATTGAATCAGCTCTTCGCGTTCGGCCGTGAATGCCGTCCACGCGTCGTCCTTGCCCGCAATCGGATCCGTCGATCCCGGCGATCCGATATGGGGAATCATTAGGTTCACGCTGGATGCCAGGAAGAAGAAATCGGCATCGCTCGCTGCCATTGATGCGCGCAGCCATTCATGCTGCTTCTTGCCCAACATGAACAGTCCCGCTTTGCCGGGGTCCTTCATGTCGTGCATATCGCGCAGGCCACGGGTATCGAGCAGATAAATCTCCGCGTTGCCGCAGCGGAACTTCGAGTAATTGTGGCGGCCGATCGAGTAGGTGCATGCGCCGTTTTGCGTCGCGCCCGGACTCACCCGCACGCGGTGTTTATCCAGAATGCTGACGATGCTGTAGACACCCGCGTTCGGGTTGCCAGGGCCGGCATTCTGGCCCGGCGGAACCCCGGCGCGTTGGCCTCCCCAATGGACGTGCAGGTTAGCGATCTCGTCCTTGTCCAAGGCTAGGAAATCGGCCTGTGCATCGGTCAGCACGTCTCCTTCGAGGGTCCCTTCCCCGAAATGCAAGCCCTGGTTGGTTGCCAGCGGCGCGGAGCCGTTGATGTAGTCGTACCAGCCCCGCATGGAGATGTCGCGGAACGTCGCTTCCCGGGACTTCACTCCAGCCGAGCCCGTGCCGTAGACGTCGTTTAGAATTTCGTGGTCGTCCGCCGTGAAATAGCCGGGGACGTTCCGGTGCCACTCCGCCAATGGCTTGCCGCGCTCCAGATAAAGCTTGTAGTTCTCCCACACGCCGGTAATCGACGGCGCCAGTTTCACGATACGCGGCGTCTCCGCCTCGCTGATACCCACCTGCTTGCGCCACTCCGTCGCCGGGTAGTCGCGCTTCTCTTCGTACAGCCAGTCGCCGTTCATGATGCTGAAAAGCACCTTTGGCGCATGCTGTCGGTTCATTACTTTGTATGCCGGCAGGTCCATGTCGGTCTTCTGGTTGGCACAGGAACCGAAGGCAAACGAGAAATTGAACAATCCGCGCGGATTGGTATCGCGATGGCCAAAATCACTCGGTGCGGGATGGGTTTTGAACGTTCCGGACTGGCCGCCACCGTCCAATTGGTAGTAATAGCGGGTATTGGACTTGAGGCCGGTCAAGTGAATCCAGGCCGTATTGTCATGGTCGGGCGACGTTGCCACAGCCACCGAAATCTGGTCGAGAGCCCCAGCTGCGGTGCCATAGCGAACCCGAAGCGAGCCGGCCCGTTCCGTTCTTCCCCAAACCCAAACATCGTTTACGCCCAGGCTGCCCAGCAGCGGACCGTGCGTGACGCGGGCGCCACCACTGGGCTGCGCGGAGACGGGGATGGCGGCCATTGCGGCCTGAGCGAGTTGACGACGATTCAATTTCATCGCAGCTATTACAGCAGGCGCGATGCATCCTTTGCAAAGTAGGTGAGGATGATGCTCGCGCCGGCACGTTTAATGCAGGTCAGCGACTCCATCATCGCGCGCTCCAAATCGATCCATCCATTACTTGCCGCGGCTTGAATCATCGAGAATTCGCCACTCACCTGATAGGCTGCAATCGGCACGTCGAAGTTCTCGTGGGCCGCCTTGATGATGTCCAAATACGGCATCGCCGGCTTCACCATGAGCATGTCGGCACCCTCTTCCAGGTCCAGCGCCATTTCTTTCACGGCTTCGCGCGCATTGGCCGGATCCATTTGATAACTGCGCCGGTCGCCAAACTGCGGCGCGCTTTCGGCGGCGTCGCGGAACGGCCCATAGAAGCTGCTGGCGTACTTCGCCGCGTAGCTCATGATCGGAATATTTGAAAAACCGGCGTCGTCGAGCGCGGCGCGAATCGCTCCAACGCGTCCGTCCATCATGTCGCTGGGGGCCACAATATCGGCCCCGGCGCGGGCATGGCTCACCGCCGCCTGCGCCAGCCAGCTCAGCGTGATGTCGTTGTCGACGTCATCATCGATGATCTTTCCGCAGTGCCCGTGGCTGGTGTATTCGCAGTTGCAAACATCGGTGACGACCAGCAACCCCGGCACTTCGCTCTTCAGTGCCGCCACGGCCTGCTGCACAATCCCCTCGTCGTCGTAGGCCCCGGTGGCGTCCTCATCCTTGTGCTTCGGAATCCCGAACAGAATGACGCCGCCTACTCCCAGCGACTTTGCCTCCTGCGCTTCCTTCACCAATTCATCGATCGACAACTGCGCGTTGCCGGGCATCGACTTAATCTCTTTCCGGATTCCTTCACCCTCCACAACAAAAAGGGGAAGGATAAAGTTCGAAGGCTGCAGGTGCGTCTCCCGAACCAGGTCACGCATGGCGGGGGAACGGCGAAGGCGGCGAGGCCGGTCAATCGGGAAGGGCATTCCCCTAGTTTATAGCGCCACCGCTACTGGCAGGGTCCGGTGCAGACCTTCTCACTGATCTTCTGCGCCGGCCCCAGCGCGTTGGGATTATCCACGGCCGGCCGGCGAACGGAGAGCGTTTCCACCATTCCGCCGGCGGTCTTGTTCTTCTCAATTACCTGTTGTTCTCGCAACATCGGTTGTCCCGTCGCGGGCCGTCCCGGCGCATTCATCCCGAAGACGCTAATCTGCTTGGATTCCGATCCGTCGGCTCGCTTTACCGTCTCCGCTACCGTCTGCCCGGAAAGTTCCAACTGCCGCCGTTCGCCGCTGACGTAGGTGGCAGTGTTTTCCACTGTCCGGCCTTCCTTCGTCTCGCTTTCCTTCACCGCGCGGGCAGCCGGAAAAAAGTTTCCACTGGCGTCTTTCCGGTACGTTAGCGTGTCTTCGCTCGTTTTCTCCCCGGCCTTCACAATGGTACTGTTCCGTTTCTCAACGGTGTCGAGCCCCCCGTTCAACGTGGGCCGTGCGACCTGCGTTTCCACCGTGGTTCGGCCGTTGCTGGTACGTTCCATTGCCTGACTGCGCTCCGCGAGCGAGTAGCCCCCGTTGATATTGCCGTTGAAGACCTGGGTCTCAATGCTCTTGGCGCCATCGGACTCTTTCCGTTCAGTGACCCGCACGCGCTGCGGCGGTTGCGGATTTCCATTGGCGTCATAGGGGCGAATCGTCTTTTCGACAACGCGCTCGGTCCCGTTGTCGCTCAGGACTTTCTCTTCCACCTTCTCCAGCGGCGCCACGCGCCCGTTGATACCACGCACGAGTTGTTCAGACCCGCCCGCTCCGCTCACCTGCTGCCCGGCCAGCGTTCGACGCCCGTTGGCATCGTAGGTATAGACATCGGTCTGGCTGCGCGGCTGTTGCTGCCCAAAGGCAATCACGGCAAGGAACAGGAAGGCGAAGTACCGCATGCTTCGATCGTAGGTGTGAATGCCACTTGCTGCAATCGGGTAAAGCCCTTAGCGATGAATCCCTATAATGGTATGGAATGAAGTCTTTCTATATTGAGACCTTTGGCTGCCAGATGAACGTGCACGACTCTGAAAAAGTGATCGGCACTTTGATGCAGCGTGGCTACAATCAGGTGGAAACGGCGGATCACGCCGACCTCGTCCTCTTCAACACCTGTTCGATCCGTGACAAAGCGGAGCAAAAGGTCTTCAATCGCCTGCAGCATCACAAGAAGGGCGGCGCAAAACAAGTCGTTGGACTGCTCGGGTGCGTAGCCCAGCAGGAAGGCGAAAAGGTCTTTGAGCGCGCCCCGCACGTAAGCCTGGTGGTCGGGTCGGCTTCGTACACCAAATTGCCCGAACTGCTCGTCCGCATCGAACAGGGCGAGCGCCGTGTCACCGGCCTAAGCCTGGACACCGAAGAAACGTTTGAAACCCCACTCACTCGGCGCGACAACCCCTTCCGTGCGTTCCTCACAATTATCGAAGGTTGCGACAAAAGCTGCGCCTACTGCGTCGTCCCCTATACCCGCGGCCCGGAGCGAAGCCGCACCCTGGCCAGTGTTCTCGACGAAGTAAAAAAACTCGTCGATACCGGTTATACCGAAATCACCCTGCTCGGGCAAAACGTCAACAGCTACCGGGATCCCTCCGCCACTCAGGCCAATTTTGCGCAGTTGCTCGCTGCTGTGGGCCAGGTCCCCGGCATTCGCCGCGTTCGGTTCACTACGTCCCATCCGCGCGATTTCACCAAAGACATTATCGATGCCATTGACGATGTCCCCACGCTCTGCAACCACATCCACCTCCCCGTCCAAAGCGGGTCCACCCGGGTCCTAGAGGCCATGCAGCGCCAATACTCAATTGATCAATACATGCAGCGCATCGAATGGATGAAGAACGCCCGCCGCAAGATGGCGATCACCACCGATCTCATCGTCGGGTTCCCCGGCGAGACCGAAGCGGAGTTCCAGGAAACGCTGAACCTGATGGATGTTGTCGGCTACGACGGGATTTTCAGTTTCAAGTACTCCCCGCGGCCGAATACCCCAGCCGTTCATATGGTGGACGCCGTGCCGGAAGAGGAAAAAGGCCGTCGCCTCCTTCGCCTCGTCGAACACCAGCGCACGATTCTGATTCGTAACAACGCCGCCTATGTCGGCAGTGTGGAGGAGGTGCACGTCGAGTATTTCAATAACGCCACCGGCCAATGGGTCGGCAAGTCGACGCAGCACAAAACCGTGAATTTTACGCACCCCGAAGGCCCGTCCGCGCGCCTGGAGGGAACGTATTTGGACGTGTTGGTTACCCGTTCCGGCGTTGCTTCTCTAGTGGGAGAAGCCATCGAGGAAGCAGTTGCCGTTTGATAGTGTTGTAATGGAATTGAGGAGCGGGCAATGGAAGTAGAAATGAAGATCCGCGGCCTGATGATGGATCCGGTCACACAGACCCCGATCGTAATTCTGAAGGACGTCAGCAGTGGGACCATTCTGCCTATTTGGGTGGGAATGTATGAGGCCAACGCAATTGCGCTGGAGATCGAAAAGGTCTCAACGCCCAGGCCGATGACGCACGACTTGATCAAGACCCTGCTCTGCGGCCTGCAGGCCGACGTGCGAAAAGTAGTGGTGAGCGAACTGCGGGACGATACGTTCTACGCCATGATCTGGCTGGAAAAGGACGGCGAACTGATCAGCGTCGACTCGCGGCCCAGCGATGCTCTGGCTTTGGCCCTGCGGACCGACTGCCCGATCTACGTCGAAGAGCAGGTGATCCGCACCTCTAAGGCCACCAGTTCGGTATCGGACAAAGTCACCAACGACGAATTGAAGAAATGGCTGGAGAGCCTCAACGATGAGGATCTCGGCCGCTACAAAATGTAATGGACCCGGTAATCCTTGAGAAGTTGGAACGAATCCTGGCCGCCAAAATTGAGCTGGTTCCGGATCTGAATATCGCCACGCACTACGTGTTCTCGCGCGACGGTTTCGCCTCCCTTGTGGAGAAGCGAAATGGCGCGTTTGGCAACGTTGGAACTCCCGGACTTGTTACTGAAAAGGGGTTCGCTCCCCTGATGTGGCGCGGGGAGCAAGGCGTCTTCGTTGGCCGCGGGTTTGAAGTGATGGCCACTGCCGATCAGGTCACCGCCATCCGCGCCTTCGACCGGGATCTCAACGAAGCTCTTCGCTAACGAATCCGATTAGGCAAACGAAAAGGGCGCTGCCGAAGCAGCGCCCTTTTTGTTGTCCGGCAGAGCCGGGTTGTTACTTCTTCTTCTTCGGAGCAGCGCCACCCTTCGGCGCGGCCTTCTTCACCGCGGCCGGGCCAGTCGCCTTGCCCGTCCAGCCAGTGATCTTATCCTTCTCCGCAATCACCGTCAGATTGAACGGATCGGCCGTGAACTCCTTGCCAACGGCTTCGAATTCCAGTTCGGTGCCGGGTTCAACCTTGCCGGGCAGGAAACCCTTCTCGTCGATCTCGATGGTGATTTCCGGCGCCGAAGCGTCCGAAATACCAACAACGATCTTCTTCGGGTTCGTCGGCGGATCCATCGAAACAACCTTACCCTTGAACTTCGGCAGGGCGGCACCCTTCAGCTGTTCAGAGTACGCGGCACCACCGGCACCCGTCAGTTCCTGCTTCATCTGAACCCAGATGGCCAGCTGCGGGTTGGTCTTCTTCAGATCTTCCAACTGCTCGATATCTTCCTGCTGCTTGGTCTTGATCGCGAAACCGTCGGCGGGGAACACCTCAGCGGCCGCCTTGGCCTTCAGTTCATCCATTCCCTTTTTGTCGCCGCGATACTGCGGATAGACGCGCCCGAAGTAGTCGCACACTTTAGCCTTCTGATCGGCCGGAGCGGCGCCTTCGCCTTCCAGACCGCAAGCCCGGGCAAAATGATAGATCGCGAAAGCCTGCTTTTCCTGTTTGCGCTGGCTCAGGATTGCCGAGCCCAACTGGTAAGAGAGCATCGCATTCTTCGGCGTAACCTTCAGGATATTGCCGATGCGCTGTTCCACCTGCGGCCAGTCTTTCTTAACGGTGGCGGTGTAGACCAGAACCTGCAGTGCCTTCATCTGCGCGTCGGCTTTCTGCTTGCCCCACGCGTCGTCAGCGGCGCCCTGTGGCTTTTTCCCGGCGGCAAAAAACTCATCCAGATTGGACAGCATCATATTGGCTGCCTTCTCGCCTTCTTCCATCACGGCGGCGTCGGTCGAACCCATCGACAACACCAGCAACGTGATGTAGTACGGACCCGTGAAGTTCTTCGGGTCGGCCGCGGTCATCTCCTTGGCCGTGTCAAACATCTCCTTGGCTTTTCCAAGTTGCTGGTAGGTGACCAGATAGGCCCCCAACCGTTGCCAGCCGAAATTCGTCTTGGGATACTTCTGCTTCCACTGGTTCAGAAGTTCCAGCTTCTTTGCCGGATCGGTTGCTTTTCCGATCTGCTCGGCGACAAGCTCATACTCGCCCCGATCGACCCAGTCTGTAGCCTGACCGAAAAGCGCGGCTGTTGCCAACGCGATCCCCACTAGCAATCTTGATTTTTTGAAAAGCACCGAATGCCTCCCGTCCTTTAATTCCGGCACCGCGCTGCGGGCCTCGTGACCGACTCAAAGTTTTGGCCCGAACACGATCAATGCCGGAGTATAACGAAGTTTGGAAGGTTGAAGCAACACCTCCACTCCGTGTCATTTCCTAGCACTGCTCGGATGGCTTCCTTGCATTCTACCCTGCAATTCATCTCTTAGATGGAGCCGCCGCCGGATTTGTTCCACGAACCCCAAATTACTGGCTATGCTAGACTCCCTTTTTCCCATGCGTTTCCTCGATCTCGGCGTCATTCTGGCCTACCTCATCGGCATCACCTGGTTCGGCTCCCGATTCCGGAGCAACCAGAAGACGCTGAAAGACTACTTTCTCGGTGGGCGCACCGCCCCCTGGTGGGCCATCGCCTTTTCCATCGTTTCCGCGGAAACCAGCACGCTTACCGTCATCGGCACTCCGGGAATTGCCTTCCGCGGCGACCTTGGCTTTCTGCAGGTCGTACTCGGCTATCTTGCCGCGCGCCTCGTCATCTCGACGTTGTTCTTGCCCCACTATTTCCGCGGGGAAATGTACACCGCCTACGAGTTGATGCAGCGGCGCTTCGGCCCCAACATTCGAAAGCTCACCGCTGGCAGCTTTCTGCTACTTCGGTCGCTCGCCGAAGGCGTCCGCGTCTTCGCCATCTCCATCGTCATCTCCATCATCCTGGGCACCGGAGAGATGAGTTCCATTCTGTTAATTGTCGCCCTGACCCTCTTCTATACCTTTGAAGGAGGCATGGAAGCGGTAATCTGGACCGACGTCGTCCAGATGTTCCTCTACGTCGGCGGCGCCATCGTCAGCCTGTTCGTCATCGTGCAGCAGATTCCGCAAGGGTGGGATCACATCTGGCAGGTGGCCGGCGCCGCCAACAAACTACGCGTCTTCGACTTCCGGTTCGACTGGTCAACGGAGTTCTTCGCCCGTCCATACAGCTTCTGGGCCGGCGTCCTCGGCGGCTGCTTTCTCACCACCGCCAGCCATGGCACCGAACAACTCATGGTCCAACGGCTGCTCTCCGCCAAGTCCCAGGACGAGAGCCGCTGGGCGCTATTCGGCAGCTGGTTTGTCATCTTCTTCCAATTCGCCCTGTTCCTGCTGATCGGCCTTATCCTTTACGTCTTCTATCAGGACACCGGACGCGCCGCCCCAACTGTTCCGGACCGCATCTATCCCCAGTTCATCTGGGAATTCCTTCCCCCCGGCGTCGCGGGCCTCGTCATGGCCGCCATTCTCGCCGCCGCCATGTCGAACCTCAGCGCCGCGCTCAACTCGCTCGCCTCCACCACCGTCATGGACTTCTGGAAGCCCCTCGCCCGCAAAGAGCGTTCCGAAGCCGACTACCTGCGAATCGCCCGTTGGGTGACCGTCTTCTGGGGCGGTGTCCTACTGGTCATCGCCTTCCTCGCCCGGCAAGTCCAATCGGTGCTCGAATACGGTCTCGGCATCGCATCGATTGTCTACGGGGCTCTCCTCGGCACATTTCTGTTAGGCGTACTCACTAAGCGGGTCGGCGAACGCGCCGCCATGTGCGGGATGGCCGCAGGCCTCTCAATCAATTTGTATTTGAAGTTCGGTACCACCGTCGCCTGGACCTGGTACGTGCTCATCGGCACGGCAGCGACGTTTACTACGGCATGGCTTGCGTCCTTCGTCCTGCCTCGGGAGAATACTCAAAATGTCTGAACTGAAGCGTGATTTAGGTGTCTGGGGGGCGGCGTCCATCGTCGTCGGAACGGTCATCGGCAGCGGCATCTTCCTGGTGCCGAAAAGTATGGTGATGAACGTCGGATCGGCCGAAATGGTCATCTTCGTCTTCATCTTCGGTGGACTGCTCTCCCTTGCCGGCGCACTCACCTATGCCGAACTCTCCGCCGCCATGCCCGAGGCCGGCGGCGAATACGTCTACCTCCGCGAAGCCTACGGGCCCTTTTTCGCCTTCCTTTATGGGTGGACCCAAATGTGGGTCGCCAAGAGCGGGTCCATCGCCACGCTGGCTACGGCGTTCTTCACTTACATGGCCAACTTCTTTCCGGCGCTCGAAGGCGTAATAACCGAAGTTCACCTCCCGATTCTCGGACTGCTCACCATCAAGTCCGGCCAAATCTTTGCCATGGTCGTCGTCGCACTCCTCGGTTGGCTTAACTACTACGGCGTCCGCGTCGGTGGCAACGTCCAGGTCGGCGTGACCATCGTCAAGGTCGGGCTCATCGCGCTGCTGATCATCGTCGGGCTCACCTTCTCCGGCGGTACCACCGCGAATTTCACCACCAGTATCCCTGCCGCCGGCGGAGTCGCCGGTTTCTTCGCCGCCTTAGTCGCCGCTCTATGGGCCTATGACGGCTGGAACAACGTCAGCATGGTCTCCTCGGAAATCAAAAATCCCCAAAAGAACCTGCCCCTCGCCCTCGTCTTCGGCACCCTCGCCGTCATGGCGATCTATATTCTCGCCAACCTTGCCTATTTCTACGTGCTCCCCGCCTCCGGTGTCGCCGGTAGTGACCGTGTCGCCGCCGAAATGATGCGCCGCATCTGGGGCGCCGGCGGCGCCAACGCCGTCAGCGTTGCCGCCATGATCTCCATCTTCGCCGCGCTCAACGGCTCCATCCTTACCGGATCCCGCGTTCCCTACGCCATGGCCCGCGACGGCCTGTTCTTCAAATCCATCGGTGAAGTCCACCCGAAATACTACACCCCGGCCAACTCCATCATCGCCCTCAGCGCCTGGTCCATGCTCCTGATCCTCAGCGGTGGCTATGACCAACTCTTTACCTACGTCATCTTCGCCTCCTGGATCCTTTACGGCATGGCGACCGCCTCCGTTCTCGTTCTTCGCCGCAAACGGCCAGACATGCCCCGTCCCTACCGGGCCGTCGGCTATCCGGTCATTCCCATCGTTTTCGTCCTCGTCGCCATCGCGCTCATTCTGTCCACTCTCCAGAAATCCCCCCGCGAAAGCCTGCTCGGCCTCGGCATCATGGCCACTGGCATCCCGTTTTATCTCCACTGGAAGAAGAAATAACTGTCCTGAATTTGGCTTAATTAGTAGGACTTTGGCGTCGATAGTACTCCCTTGTCTGCGCAGTGGTAGTACGGCGTTTCGTCCCTTTTCGCGGATTCTGTTCTAAAAATAGAACAAACCCCTTGAATTAGAGCGAAAAATTGGGTACAAACATGGTTAGTACACGAGCGAAGCGCCGGTGTTGTTCTGAAAATAGGAAACTCAGAGCGCGAACACGGCGAAAGGAAAGCAGGAGCCCGAATGGACGTTACGAAGATTCTCGAGCAATTGCGCGAGGAACGGGATCAAATTGAAGCAGCGATTGTGACGCTAGAGCGTCTCGCACTCGGACGCGGTAAGCGTCGGGGCCGTCCCCCGTCGTGGATGGTGGAGGCGCGCAAACGCACCAAGTCCGGTGACGAAATGTCCGCCGCCGAGGTCATCGAAGCAGCTGTCGCCGCTAAAGGATCGCGCGGAAACAAAACCGCTAACGCCTAACTGGCGTAGTTTTCAGCCAAAAACAAAACGCCCCTGGCCGGATTCCAAATCCCAATCCCCGGCCAGGGGCGTTTTCCGTCTTCCTCGCGCTATTTGTAGATCAGAAACTTGGCTCGCCGTGCCGCGAACC
>CANIFK010000045.1 GCA_947466555.1 Acidobacteriota bacterium
ATCCGCTGCGATTGACGGGATTGAACCTGCCTCCGCAATTGGTTTTGCTGTGCCGGTTGTTGGCGTTGACGTTGCTGTTGACCAACCATCAGGCGCAGATTCAGACGCCGTTTCTGCCGTTCCTGGATTTCATCGATCAACTGCCGCCGGAGTTGACCCAGCGCGTGCTGCAGGTGCTGTTGGTGGTGGGTTCGCTTGGGCTTCTTTTCACGAAGAAGACGCGGCTGTTTGCGGCGATGGCGGGCGTGGCGATTCTCTGCGCGGTGTTGAGTTCGCGGGGATACTACGGCAACAACAAGACCTTCGTGGGGCTGATGTTGGTGTTGGCCTCTTTGTCGAAGGAGACGGGGCCGCCGCGGCTGTTGCAGTGGCAGTTCGCGCTGGTCTACTTCGGCGCGGGGCTGAACAAACTGTTGGATCCCGACTGGCAGTCGGGCCAGTTTTTCGATCACTGGGCGACGGACCGGCTGCAAAATCCGGCTTACATCTGGCTGGCGGCGCAGCTGCCGCCGCTGGTGGCCGGGAAGATTTTCTGCTGGTACACGATTGTGGCGGAACTGGTGCTGGCTGTGCTGGCGGTGATGCCGCGTTTTCATCCGGCTTTCATTTGGGGAAGCGGACTGTTTCAATCGGGGCTGTTGCTGTTTACCGGGGATCCGTTCAATCTGTTCTTCTACGGGATGCAGTCGTCGCTGTTCGCCTTCGCGCGATGGCCGGAGGAGCGCGTTCTTGTTATCTGGGATGGCAGTTGTGGCTTCTGCCGGCGGACCAAGGAATTCGTCCAAAAGCTGGATTTTGATCCGGTATTTGAATGGCGGCCGTTGCAGTCGAATGTGGGCGATCAGTATGGATTGACGAAGGCGCAGTTGAAGCAGGCTTTGCATGCGGCGGGGCCGGGATGGCTGTTGGCGGGGTACTCGGCGGTGCGGCGGATGATACTGCACATGCCGCTGTTTGCGATGGTTCTGGTGGCGGCGGTGGCGTTCTCGCCGTGCCCGTTGGCGCGGCGGTTGGTGGTGGGGGCGACGCTGCTGTTTCTGTTGCCGGTATCGAACCCGATCGGCAATCTGATCTACGGCTGGATTGCGCGGCACCGGCACGAGTTGCTGGCAGGGGAAACCTGCGAGCTTCCAGAACAGTCATAGTAAGAGGGGGGGGATCCCCTTACAATCATGCGAACCCTGTCTCTTTTCGCCCTGGCGTTATCTCTGCCTGCCTTCGGTCAAGTTGGCAACTTACAGGTCAGCGCGAGCGCGTTGAACTTCACCGCCCTGAGTGGCGCCGCCTTGCCGCAGAGCCAAGTGATTGGCGTTACGTCCACGGGCGTCTCGTTGCCCATTAATCTTTCCATCCGCTATTTCACAACGACGGAAGGGTGGCTGTCGGCGACGGCGGACCGGGCGGCGACGCCGGGGAATGTGACCGTCACTGTGACGCCGGCGAATCTTTCCCCGGGCAATTACACGGGGCAGGTGTTGATTATCGCCAGCGGGTCGCAGTCGGCCCTGGTGACGGTGACGTTGACGGTGAGCAGCACGACGGCGGGTGGGAGTGTTGTAACCGCTAATCCTTCGACTGTCGCGCTGACGGCGGTGACGGGCGTCACTTCACAGGCGTCCGTAAACATCAACAGCGTCGGCAACGTGCCGTTCCAGGTGTTCACGAATACGACGTCCGGCGGCAACTGGCTGTCGGTGAATACGGTGCTTTCGACGGCGCCAACAACGATCACGATCATCGCTAATCCGACTGCGCTCTCCTCCGGCGTTTACTCCGGCACAGTGAGCATCGCGCCGACGAACGGCTCCCCGGGTGTTTCGATTCCGGTGTCGTTCACGGTGGGTTCCGGCGGCGGGTTGTCAGGATTCACCGTGACGCCGAGCACGGCTAACTTCTCCTACCAGATCGGCACGGCGACTCCGGGCGGGCAGGCTTTTTACGTGAATAACTCGGCGGGGATTGTGTCTTATACCGCCTCTGGGTCCGCGTCCTGGATCCGGCTGACGAGTAACCTGAACAGCTCTCCGCTGCTGACGGTGAATGGCAATAGCAACAGTAACCTGAATATCTATGTAGACCCGACCGGGTTGACGGCGGGCAACTACGGCGGGCTGGTGACGATCACGGCTTCCAATGGCTCCACGCAATCGGTGGCGGTTTCGCTGGCGGTGAGCGCGAACACGATTCTGACGACGAGCCCCTCTTCGCTGACCTTCAACTACTTCCCCGACGCTGGCATTCCGCTGGCGCAGCAGCTGACGGTGCAAAGCACGGGCGCAAGCGTGAACTTCACAGCGAGCGCGAGTTCGACGGGCTGGTTGCTGGTGGGGCCGCAGTTTGGGTCGACGGGTGGATCCAATGTATTGACGGTTTCGGTTTCGCCATCGGGGCTGCCGGCTGGGGTCTACTCGGGCAACATCAACGTGACGACCGGTTCGACGACCATCGCGATTCCGGTGACCATTAACGTGGGGACGTCGAGCGTTTCCGCTATTTCGGCGAACCCGGCGCTGCTGTCGTTCCAGACGCAGCTGAACGCACCGGCGGCAAGCCAGACGCTGAATCTGAATTCGGCGACGGGGAAGAACTTCCTGGCTTCTGCCAGCACGACTGGCGCGCCGTGGCTGCAGGTGACGCCGAACAGTGGGACCACACCGGCCTCATTAACGGTGAGCATTGTGCCGCAGGCGGTTTCCGCGGCTGGGGTCTATAGCGGGTTGATCCAGGTGTCGAACGTTACCGACAACACGCAGTTGACGATTCCGGTGACGATGACGGTTTCCGGGGCGACGCTATCGGCCAGCCCGCAGGCGTTGAGCTATTCGTTGACGGCGGGCGCGCCGACGCCGCTGTCGCAGGTGGTGCAGGTGAACGGATCGGTGAACACGCCGTTCACGGTGACGAGCGATAGCGCGTGGCTGTCGACATCGCCCTCGTCGGGGACGACGCCATCGGGGTTGACCGTGTTTGCGAGCGCTGCGAATCTGACGCCAGGGAACTACACAGGTGTGCTGACGATCAGCGGCGGTGGGGCGACGACGAGCGTCGTGGTCAACGCGTCGGTGAGCGCGAACGCGTCGCCGACTATTTCGCCCACGGCGCTTTCCTTCCAGTTTTTGACGAATGGAGAGGTTCCGCCGGCGCAGACGATTGCCGTTAACAGCACGTTGGGAACGGCCAATTTTACTGTCAGTGCTCGCACTGATTCCGGCAACAGCTGGCTGATCGCGAACGCCAGCGGCATTTCGACTCCGGCCACGATCACTGTGCGCGTGCAGCCATCGGGGCTCGCTCCTGGCACCTATCGCGGCGTGGTGACGGTGACGGCGTTCGGTACTGGCGAGAGCCGGAGTGCGGAGGTCACGCTGACGGTGACAACGCCTTCCGCGCCCACGCTGCGTACCGCGCTGCATGGCGCGACGCGGGAGTTGAGCGCGATTACGCCGGGGATGATTCTGAGTCTGTTAGGAACCTCCATGGGCCCGGTGACCGGGGTGAAGGGGAACGTCTCCGGCGCGGGCGCGTTTGAGACTACCTACAACGGCTACCGCGTGTTGTTCGACGGCGTACCGGCGCCCATTCTCTACATCAGCAGCACGCAGATTGATACCGTCGCGCCGTATGCGATTGCGGGCCGGCAGAGTACGCGGGTGGAGGTGGAGTACAACGGGGCGCGGTCGAACCCGAGTGACCTGATCGTTTCGCCGGATGCGGCGCCAGGGATCTTCACGGTGGACGGGAGCGGGCGCGGGCAGGCGGCGGCGATTAACCAGAGTGGCCGGCTGAATGGTCCGGCCAATCCGGCGAGCGTGGATAGTGTGTTGGTCTTCTACGTGACCGGCGAGGGGCAGACGGAACCTGTCGGCCAGGAGGGGCGCGTGATTGCGACCGACCTGCGCAAGCCGGTGCTGCCGGTGGCGGTCAACATTGGCGGCGTGCCGGTGGAGGTGCTGTATGCGGGGTCGACGCCGGGGCAGGTGACCGGGTTGATGCAGGTGAACGTGAAGTTGAATAGCGAGGTGCCGCGCGGGCAGGCTGTGCCGATTGAAATCCGCGTGGGCCCGGCGCCCAGTCCGGCCGGGGTGACGGTGGCGATCCAGTAAGATTTGGCTGCGAGCCACCGGCTGTGGTGCTTTTCCACCAGGCGGGTTACGAAGGTAACCCGCTAACTTGTTGGATTATCAAGCGTGGTTGATTTGGCTGGGTACTTGCATTAGAGAGAGCAAGAGGACCCCATGAATTTCACCAGCAAAACTCGTCTTTCCCTTCTCTTCGCCGCTGCCCTTCTGGTGACCGCGCCTACGGCGCTGGCCCAGCGTGGGGGTGGCCATGGCGGTGGAGGCAATCATGGCGGTGGTGGAAATCACGGCGGCGGCGGTAACCGTGGCGGAGGCAGTTTCGGCGGTGGCGGCGGCCGCTCGTACTCCGGCGGCGGCCATAGCTATGCGGCTCCGAGCCGCGGCGGTTTCAATGGTGGTGGCCGCAGTTACGCGGCGCCCAGCCGCAACTACTACAACGGCGGCGGGCGCTACTATTCCGCGCCTCGTTACTACTCTGCGCCTCGCCACTACGGTGGTGGCGGCTTCTATCCTGGCCGGTTCTACGCGGGCCGCGGCTACTTCTACGGCGGTAGCTTCTGGGCGCGTCCGTACTTTGGAATTGGGATCGGCATTCCGTATGGGTACGGGTACGCCACCAATCGCGGTTGCGGCTGGGTGGACGGTTGGGGGAGTTTCCATCCGGCACCCTGTTACGACGACTACTACTCCGGATACTGAGCTGGCGCGGTACCCTGAATAGGTACCGTTCATGAGCATCTACACCGTTCGGCCAATGGATTTCAGCGGCCTGAAAACCGTCTCTCTACATGGCCGCGGAGGCAAGGTGACCCCGGAGATGTTTGGGAAACCACACGTCGCCGGGACCCCGCTTTCCTCCTTCCTCGACAGCCTGCCTCGCATTCTGGCGGCGGATACACTGCGGGAGGTGGCGGGGAAGATCCTGGAAGCGCGGGCGAAAAAACGCTCGATTCTTTGGGGAATTGGCGGCCATGTCATCAAAGTCGGCCTGGCGCCGATTCTGCTCGATCTGGCTGATAAGGGCTTCGCGCATGGGTTTTCGATGAATGGGTCGGCGACGATTCACGACTACGAGATCGCCGTGGCCGGGCATTCGAGCGAAGATGTGGAAGCGGTGTTGCCGGACGGGAGTTTTGGTTCCGCCGAGGAGACCGGGCGGGATTTGAATGACGCCATCAACGGCGCGGCTGACGATGTGGGCATGGGTGAGGCGATCTGCCGGAAGATCACCGAGCTGGCCGATCCGCGCTACGCGGCGGCGAGCTTGTTGCACGGCGCCTATGCGCGGAAGCTGCCGGTGACGGTGCATGTGGCCGTCGGCACCGATACACCGCATACGCATCCCGGAGCCGATGGCGCCGCGATCGGGCGCACGTCGCATCACGATTTCCGGCTGCTGTGCGAGATGATACGCGGGCTGGACGAGGGCGGGGTGTACTTGAACGTCGGCTCGGCCGTGGTGATGCCGGAAGTGTTTTTGAAGGCCGTGAGCGTGGTGCGCAATTTGGGGTATCCGCTGCGGAACTTCACCACCGTGAACTTCGACTTTTTGCAGCATTACCGTCCGAGTGTGAACGTCGTGAAGCGGCCGCACGCCAACGCCGGGGGCAAGGGCTATGCGTTGACCGGGCACCACGAAATCATGATCCCGCTGCTGGCCGCGATTCTGGTTGAGGGCGGCCAATGAGCGAGAGCCCCAATTGGGGTTGGAAGGAAGTCGTCATCGCCATCAGCCTGATGATTCCGGCGATGCTGCTTGGTTCGATCGGCGCGGTGGGCGTGGGCTGGCTGTTGCTGGGGCATTCGCCGAGCCAGGTGCAGATCGCGATTCCGGGGCAGTCGGCCGCGTATGGGTTGTGGCTGGGCTCGGTATGGCTGTTGTTGCGCCGGCCGGAGCGGGTGTTCTGGCGGGACCTGCATTTTGATTGGCCCGCGGAGGGTCCGTGGGTCTATTTGGCAATTGGTCCGGGGCTGGCGCTGGGGGCGGGGCTATTGGCCAGTTTGCTGCATGCGAAGAACATTCAGAACGGGCTGATGGAGCAGTTGCTGTCCGATCCCGTGGGGTGCCGGCTGCTGGTGCTGTTCGGCATCACGGGCGCGCCGCTGATTGAAGAGTTGCTGTTTCGCGGGATTATTTTGCCTGTTGCGTTGCGCAGTATGGGGACGGCGGCGGGGTTGCTCGTCACCTCCATTCCCTTCGCGATTATGCATGGGCCGATGTACGACTGGAGCTGGCAGCATCTGCTGCTGCTGGTGGTTGTAAGCGTTGTTTTCGGGCTGGTGCGAATCCGGTCCAACTCCACGCTGGCTTCCACGATTACCCACGGCGCATACAATCTGACGATGTTCGCCGGACACTTTCTCACACCACAATAGGAAAACATGCTCGAAACTATCGAATGGACTCCGCTAGGGGTCGTAATGATTGACCAGACGTTGCTGCCGACGCAGACGGTCTTCGTCACCTGCACCGATTATTTGGAAGTCGCCAGCGCGATCAAGACGATGATCATTCGCGGGGCTCCCGCCATTGGCGTGGCCGCGGCGATGGGCGTTGCCATTGGCGTGCAGAAGTCCGCCGATCCGGATGCCGATTTCGCGACGATCTGCGACACGCTGGCGGCGACGCGGCCGACCGCGGTGAACCTGTTCTGGGGCATTGAACGGATGCGCCGTTTGTGGGCATCGCTCGCGGGGAAACCGGTGGCGGAGAAGCAGGCGGCGATGATCGCCGAAGCGGTTCTGGTGAAGGACGAAGACGTCGCCATTTGCAAAGAGATTGGCCGGCATGGCGCGCCGCTGGTTCCGGATGGCAAGACGGTGTTGACGCACTGCAACGCCGGGGCGCTGGCGACGGCGGGCTACGGCACGGCGCTGGGCGTGATCCGCGCGGCGGTGGAAGCGGGCAAGAAGATTGACGTGTTTGCCGACGAGACGCGGCCGTTTCTGCAGGGCGCGCGGTTGACGGCGTGGGAATTGATGCAGGACAAGATTCCGACGACATTGATCACCGACAACATGGCCGGGCATTTTCTGAAGTCCGGGCGGATTGGATGCGTTGTTGTGGGCGCGGATCGCATTGCGGCCAACGGCGATGTGGCGAACAAGATCGGCACCTATTCGGTGGCGGTTCTGGCGAAGGAAAATGGCGTGCCGTTTTACGTGGCCGCGCCGATTTCGACGCTTGATCTGACGTTGACGGATGGATCTTTGATTCCGATCGAAGAGCGTTCGGCCGCGGAAGTGACGTCGGTTTTCGGCGTTCCGGTGGCGCCGGAAGGAGTGGGCGTTTGCAACCCCGCTTTCGACGTGACGCCGAACCGTTACGTGGCCGGCATCATTACCGAATATGGCGTGGCCACTGCTCCGTTCGAAGAAAACCTGCGCGCGTTGGCGGCGAAGGCGAAGAAGTAGCTACTTCTTCGCCAGCACTTTCGCGAGTGCTTTGCCGGTGTAGCTTTTCTTGACCTTTACGACATCTTCCGGAGTCCCGGCGGCGACGATGGTGCCCCCGCCTTCGCCGCCCTCGGGCCCCAGATCGATGATCCAGTCGGCGCACTTCATCACGTCGAGATTGTGCTCGATGATGATGACGGTGTTGCCGAGATCGACGAGGCGGTTGATCACGTCGAGGAGGCGCTTGACGTCTTCGAAGTGCAGGCCGGTGGTGGGTTCGTCGAGGATGTAGAGTGTCTTGCCGGTCTGGCGGCGGCTGAGTTCTTTGGCGAGTTTGATGCGCTGCGCTTCGCCGCCGGAGAGCGTCGTGGAGCTTTGGCCCAAGTGGATGTAGCCGAGGCCGACGTCGACGAGCGTCTGCAGTTTTGTCTGGAGCTGCGGGACGTTTTCCAGGATGCCGAGCGCCTGTTCGACGGTGCTTTCCAGCAGGTCCGCGATGGAGTAGCCCTTGTACTTCACGGCCAGCGTTTCCACGTTGTAGCGGCGCTTGCGGCAGACGTCGCAGGTGACGTACACGTCCGGCAGGAAGTTCATTTCGATGCGCTTCAGTCCGTCGCCCTGGCAGGCCTCGCAGCGGCCGCCTTTGACGTTAAAGCTGAAGCGGCCGGGCGCATAGCCGCGCTCGCGGGATTCGGGCAGGCGGGCGAAGAGGTCGCGGATGGGGCCGAAGGTGCCGGTGTAAGTGGCCGGGTTGCTGCGCGGCGTGCGGCCGATCGGAGATTGATCGATCTCGATCACTTTGTCGATCAATTCCATGCCCTTGATCTTTTTATGGCGGCCCGGTTCGGCGCGGCTGCCGTAGATTTCCTTGGCGAGTGCGTTGTAAAGAATGTCGGTAATCAGCGTGGATTTGCCGCTGCCGCTGACGCCGGTGATGACCGTCATGGTGCCGAGCGGGAAACTGATATCGACTTCCTTCAGATTGTGTTCCGTGGCGCCTTCGATGCGGATCGCTGTGCCGTTCCCGGGGCGGCGCACGGTGGGGACGTTGATCTTGCGCGTCCCTTTCATGTACTGACCGGTGAGCGAATCCTTGGTGTTTTCCACCTGTTTGGGCGTGCCGGCGGCGACGAGGTGCCCGCCGAGGCGGCCGGCGCCGGGGCCGAGATCGATGACGTAATCGGCGCGGTGGATGGTGTCTTCGTCGTGCTCGACGACGAGGACGGTGTTGCCCAGGTCGCGGAGCTGGGAGAGGGTGTCGAGCAGGCGGTCGTTATCGCGGGGGTGGAGGCCGATGGACGGTTCGTCGAGCACGTACAGCACGCCGCGGAGTTTTGAGCCGATCTGCGTGGCTAGGCGGATGCGTTGGGACTCTCCGCCGGACAGCGTGGCGGCGGAGCGGTGGAGGCTCAGATACTCCAGGCCCACGGCGAGCAGGAACTCCAGCCGGTGCTGGATCTCTTCTTGGATGCGGCTGGCGATGAGGCCTTCGCGTTCGGTGAGCGTCCAGGCGGTGGCGGTTTCGAGAGCGCGGTTGAGCGGCTGCTGGGTGAAATCGGCGATGCTCACGCCCTTTACACGCACGGCCAGGCTGGCCGGCTTCAGGCGCAATCCGTTGCAGGCGGCGCACGTCGTTGGCGACATGTAGGACATGAAGTATTCGCTGGAGCCGCTGGGGCCGTCGCGATACATGCCGTCGAGAATCTTGATGATGCCCGGGAAGCCTTCGGCGCCTTCGAGCAACATCGTTTGGTGCGTTTTGCTCAAGGAATCGAAGGGTTGTTCGACTTTGATCTTGTGCTTGCGCGCGGCGTCTTCCACGCGTGTCGACATGACCGACGACGAACCGCCTGGCCCCAGACCGCCATCGAGTAGCGGTTTCGACGGATCGACGATGAACTTGTCCGGATCGAAGGACCACTTGCTGCCCAGGCCGTTGCAGGCTTCGCAGGCGCCGAAGGGGCTGTTGAAACTGAAGCTGCGCGGCTCCGGTTGCGGCACACTGTTGCCGCATTCGGGGCAGGCGAGGCTCTTCGAATATAGCCGTTCTTCGCCGTTGACCACTGCCACGGTGACCAGGCCGCCGGCCAGCTTCATCGCCGTTTCAATACTGGCTTCCAGGCGTTTTTCGATGCCGGGTTTGACGAGCAGTCGATCGACGACAATTTCAATCGTGTGATTCTTGCGCCGGTCGAGCGGGATGTCTTCATCGAGTCCGCGCAGTTCACCATCGATGCGGGCGCGCATGAAGCCTTGGCGCAGATACTTTTCGAGATCCTTCTTATACTCGCCCTTTCGGCCGCGAACGACGGGCGCGAGGATCATCACGCGCTCTTCCTGGCGCATGCCGAGGATCTGCTCCAGGATCTGCTGCGTGGTTTGCGCGGAGATGGGCAGGTTGCACGTCGGGCAGTGCGGGACGCCGATGCTGGCGTAGAGCAGGCGCAGGTAGTCGTAAATTTCGGTGACGGTGCCGACGGTGGAGCGCGGGCTGCGGTTGGTGGTCTTCTGCTCGATGGAGATGGCGGGGCTGAGGCCGTCGATCGAATCGACGTCGGGACGCTCCATCTGGTCCAGGAACTGGCGGGCGTACGGCGACAACGTCTCCACGTAGCGGCGCTGGCCCTCGGCGTAGATCGTGTCGAAAGCGAGCGACGATTTGCCGGAGCCGCTGAGGCCCGTGATGACGGTGAGCGTATTGCGCGGGATTTCGACGCTGACGTTTTGCAGGTTGTGCTGGCGGGCGCCGTGGACGGAGATGTGCTTGAGCATGGTTAGCTTTTTTTGGTGCGAACGTCGTCGACCTTGGTCTTAGCCCAGTCGACCAAGCGCTTGATGGGCGGGAAGTAGTCGGCGAGGATCATCAGGCCCGGGATGACGAAGACCCAGCCCGGCATGACGGGAAGGATGAGGCCGATGATGCCAACGATGAGCAGCCCGATGCCGGATGCAATGCGGACAACGGCGCGCCATCCGGTCTGTGGCGGGCCGGTTTGCTCTGTGGCTGGCTCTGTGGACATCCTCTCCAGTTTAGCGGGAGGGGCGTGGTTCTTTCTTCTTCAACGTTTGGATGCGTGCCGCCATCTGAAAGTGGCTTTGTTTTTCGGCGGCACGGGACAGAAGGTCACGGGCGTCCACCAGATGTTCCGTCATGCGGCGGCGGGATTCGTCCTGGTCGCGTTTGCGAATGGCCTGGTAGATGCGGCGGTGGAGCGTCAGCGTATGCTCCGGTTCCACGACCTGGGAGGTCATGGTGATCAATTTATCGAGCGATTTATGCACAACGGAGAACATCAGGCTGGTGACGCGATTGCCGGCGGCATGGAATACTGCCTGATGGAAAAGCAGGTCGTGGGCGACGAACTTGGCATGGTCGTCCTTCGCCGCCTCCATCGCACGGAGTTCTTTGTGGATCTCGGCGATGTCTTCTTCGGAGGCCCGCAGCGCCGCGCGCGCGGCCAGTTCTGGTTCGACCAATAAACGCGCTTCCATCAGCTCGTGGGCGGAGATGCCGTCGAGCAGAATCAGGAACTCCATCGGTTCGCGAAGGATCGCGTCGGCGCCTTTGTTCAGGTACGTTCCGTCGCCAACGCGTTGGGAGATGACGCCCATGATCTCCAGCACTTTCAACGCCTGCCGCAATGACGAGCGGCTGACGCCGAAACTCTCGGCCAGTTCGCGTTCGGCCGGCAGCCGTCCGCCGGGTTCCAGCGTTCCCTCGGCTATCAGTTGTTTGAAGACGGCGATCAGCTTGACGGTGACGTCTTCTTTTCGGCGTTTCGCAATCGGCACGACCAATGCTATCACGCAGTTGTGTATTTACTGCTACTCTTTCCGATAGCGTCTTGCAATCGGGATTTATTGGTAGTACCATTCCCCTCAGGTTTCGGTTCTTATCCCGTTTCAGGAGTCGTCTATGCGCCCTCGTTTTCGCGCGTTTGCTCTATTGGTTTTCGCCTGCGCCGCCTTCGGCCAAGTCCAGACAGGCCGGCTTGCAGGGACGGTTTTCGATCCGAATCGAGGAGCGGTGCCGAATGCCTCGGTCACCGTCACCAGCCAGGCTACGAACGTCGCGACAAAGGTCACGACAGACGGCCAGGGCGCCTACGTTGTCCTCGCGCTGAACCCCGGCATCTACACCGTCGCCGTGACGGCGCCCGGCTTCCGCACCACCTCCCGCCCCGGCGTGGAAATGCAGGTGGGCAAGGATCTTCACCTTGATGTCGACCTCGCCATCGGCGAAACGTCCACGGTCCTGGAAGTCCGCTCCGAAGTGCCGCTTCTCAATTCCGAATCCGGGAATCTGGGCCACGTCATGACGAACTCGCAGATCGTCGACCTGCCGTTAAACGGCCGCGGTTTTAACGATCTCGCCCGCCTCACTCCCGGCGTTGTCTCGCTACCCGGTACCGGCAACGTCACCCGCATTCGCCCCGAATTCTTCAACGGAACGACCATCTCCGGCGTCCGCGGCCGCCAGGTGTCCTATTACCTCGACGGCGCCGACACCAGCGAACAGCACCAGGGCGGTAGCTGGATCCAAACCTCCATCGACGCGCTGCAAGAGTTCAGCGTCCAGCAAAACGCCTACTCCGCCGAACATAGCCGCTCCGGCAGCTTCTTCAACGCCACTACCAAGTCTGGCACCAACCAGCTCCACGGCACGCTCTTCGAATTCCTGCGCAACGAAAAGCTGGATGCCCGGACCTTCTTCGGCGTCCGCCGCGACCTGCTGAAGCGCAATCAATTCGGCGCCTCCGTGGGCGCGCCCGTCATCATTCCCAAAATCCTGAACGGCAAGAACCGGACGTTCTTCTTCTTCAACTACGAAGGCACCCGCGAACGCCAAGGCAACGTAAACAACCGTGTCAGCCCCACCGCTGCCATGCTCGGTGGCGATTTCAGCGCCGTCAGCAACACCCTCTACGATCCCGCCACCACCACCGGCGGCACCCGCACGCCCTTCCCCGGCAACCGGATCCCCTCCAATCGAATCTCCTCCGCCGCGGCCTTCTTCAACCCGTACCTGACCCTCGCCGCCAACCCCGGTGGCACGTTCACTTTCTCCCCTTCCACCGCCGTCGATCTCGACCAGATCACCACCCGCATCGATCACACCATCACCGACAACCACAAAGTCTCCTTCCGCTATAGCCTCAACAACAACCGCCTTAGCGAGCCCGGCGGTTCGCCCGCCCTCGGCATGGCCGCCTCCGGCACCAAGGGCCAGAACTACACCGTCTCCATTAACTCCAATCTGAAGTCCAACCTCATCAACGAGTTCCGCTTCAACACCCTCTACGGCGCCATCCAGCTGCAGCCCTATTTGAAGGGCCGCGACTTCAATAAAGAAGCCGGCATTCGCGGGCTCGACGAAACTAAACGCTCCTTCGACATCGGCTCCTTCCCCGACTTCGCCTGGGCCGGCTACGCCAGCCTCACCGGCTCCGCCTTCGACCAGCGCCCCAAAACCCAGGATCGCTACACCCGCGAATTCGTCGACAACCTCACCTGGATCAAGGGCAAACACGTCATCAAGACGGGCGCCAAGTTCCGGACCTATCAATGGCTCGGCACCGATAGCAAAAGCTACGCCGGCACCTGGACCTTCAACGGCCAGAACACCGAAAACCCGGCCAGCGCCGCCCGCACCGGCGATTCGTTTGCCGACTGGGTCCTCGGCCTGCCCGCCAATGCCGCTCGCGCCGTGGCTTCCGATACCTTCGGCGGCTCCTACAACGCCTGGCACATCTATTTCCAGGACGACATCAAGATCTCCAACCGCCTCACGCTCAACGTTGGCCTCCGCTACGAGTACACCCCTTGGACCTCGCCCTATCGCGGCCAGTCCGGCACCTTTGATGGCACCCTGGCCCGCCCCATCATCGTCGCCAGCAAGACCAAGGAGATCGACCTCGCCGCCCAACCCGCCGCGCCTGTCGCCTACGGCTACCTGAAGAGTCTGATCCAAACCTCCTCCGAAGCCGGCCTGCCGTACTCCATAACCTATCCCGACAAGAAGCAGTTCGCGCCCCGCTTCGGTTTCGCCTGGCGGCCGATGAGCGATGCCACCGTCATCCGCGGCGGCTACGGCATCTTCTATGAAGGCGAATACACCGATGGCCGCGTGAACCTTTTCATGCCGCCCTTCCTGCTGGCCGACAGCAACGTCAACGATCGCGGCGTTGTCCCCCGGCGCACGCTTTCGGACTTCTACCTCGGCGCCCCGCTCGGCTCGCCCGACACCGTCGTCGGCCTCACCCCCGAATACACGCGCATGCGCATGGGCTACGATCAGCACTGGAACTTCGGCGTCCAGCAGCAAATCGCCAAAACCATGATGTTCGACATCGAATACGTGGGCAACAAAGGCTCCCGCATTCAAGGGAACGACGCCTTCAATATCCCCGAACCCGGCCCCGGCGGCGTCCAGGCGCGCCGTCCCTACCCTCGCTTCTCCGGCTTCGGTTACATCTCGGCCGACGTGTCTACCACCTATCACGCCATGCAGGCGAAGTTCGAAAAACGCCTCTCCGGTGGCCTCTGGTTTCTTACCTCTTATACGTTCGCCAAGAGCCTCTGGGTGACGAACACCCCCGCCGCCGGCGGCCGGTACCGCTTTGAAAAGGGCCCTTCGGAATATCAGGTCCCGCACAGCTTCTCCCACAGCTTCGGCTATGCGCTCCCCTTCGGCAAAGGCCATACGTTCGCCTCCAATGCCAACCGCGTCACCGAAGCCTTCATCGGCGGCTGGCAGATGCAGGGCATCTTCCTCTTCCGCAGCGGCGTGCCCTACACCGTCACCATGTCGCGCGACGTCGCCAACACCGGCGTCGGCGGCCAGCGGCCCAATCGCATCGCCAACGGCACCGCCAGTGAGCCCACA
>CANIFK010000046.1 GCA_947466555.1 Acidobacteriota bacterium
GGCGCTGTAGTCGACGGCTCACTGGAGTTCGTCGGGGAAAATGGCCGTCCGGTGGCGATTGGTTCCTACCTGAACCAGGGCCGGCCGGTGATTTTGAACTTTGTGTACTACTCTTGCCCCATGCTCTGTTCAATGGTTCTGAACGGGGTGACCTCGAGTCTCCGGGATCTGACTTGGACGCCCGGCAAAGAGTACGAGGTTGTCACTATTAGTTTCGACCCGCGGGAGACGTACGAACTGGCCGCTTCCAAGAAGCAGGCGATTCTCGCCAGCTTTGATCGTCCGGCTCCGGGTTGGCACTTTCTGGCGGACAACAATGACAGCGCTAAGAAGCTCGCCTCTCAGGTGGGGTACAACTACCACTGGGATAAGAGCCGCAGCCAGTATGCTCACACCGCGGCGTTGATCATGTTGACGCCCGATGGCAAGGTTGCCCGGTATCTTTACGGGATTAAGTACAAAGCATTCGACCTGCGGCTTGGCTTGACGGAAGCGGCGCAGGGACGGAGGGAGGGAACGAAGATGGAGCAGTTGATGTTGTACTGCTTCCAATACGATCCCAACGCGCGCAGTTATGTGATGACGGCTCGGAACATCATGCGCGCCGGTGGAGCGATGACAGTTTTGATCCTGGGCGCCACGCTCATGAAGCTGTGGCGGAAGGATCGGGAGCAGGTTTCTTAAGGAAGGCACTATGAATTTCTTACGGGAATGGATGATGCCGATTCAGGCCAGCGAGCACGCGGCCAAAGTCGACAATTTGTACCTTTTCATCTTTTTGCTGACGTCGGCGTTTTTCGTTCTGATTTGCTATCTAACGGTGCTCTTCGCCTGGAAGTACAAGCGGAAAAAGGAAGGCGTGTTGACCATCAACTTCCAGCACAACCTGGCGCTGGAACTGGTCTGGAGTATTGTTCCGCTGATCCTGGTGATCGGGATCTTCTTTTGGGGCTTTCATGACTACGCCGCCGCGAGCGTGGCGCCGAACGATGCGTTGGAGATTCACGTCACTGGCAAGAAGTGGAACTGGACGTTTGAGTATCCGGATGGCACGCGTTCGATCCGTTCGCTGCACGTCCCAGTGAACAAGCCGGTCCGCTTGATCATGACGAGCGAAGACGTGCTGCACGCCTTCTTCATTCCGTCGCTGCGCATCAAGCAGGACGTGGTGCCGGGCCGCTATGTCGACTTGAATTTCACCGCGACCGTGCCTGGCAAGCATCAGGTTTTCTGCGCCGAATACTGCGGGCGCGATCACTCGGGTATGTTGGGCGATCTCTTTGTGGACTCTCCCGCCAAGTACGCCGAATGGCTGGAAAAGGGCGACGAAGAACTGTATAAGATGAAGCCGGCCGATCTGGGCAAGATGGTGTGGGAGATGAAGGGCTGTAACTCCTGCCACACCCTGGACGGCACGAAGGGCGAAGGTCCGAGCTTTAAGGGCATTTTTGGAAAGACGGAGAAGCTCCGCGATGGCAGCACGGCTGTCGTAGACGAGAACTACATCCGCGAATCCATCCTCAATCCGCAGGCGAAAGTGGTTGCCGGGTACGAACCGGTCATGCCCACTTTCCAAGGCCTGCTGCGTGAGATCGAGATCAAAGGCGTCATCGCCTTTATCAAGGAATTGAAGTAGGGCCAGGAGGACACATGGCTGATACCGTAGCAACACCCAAAGCGCACGGCCACGTCGAGCATCACGACGTCGACTATCTCCACGACGGATCTTTACTGTCGTGGTTGACCACAGTCGATCACAAGAAGTTAGGCGTGATGTATTTGTGGTCTGTTTTGTTCATGTTCTTTCTCGGCGGCGTCTTCGCGCTGCTTGTCCGGTTGGAGTTGTTCGCCCCGGGCAAACAGTTCATGGATGCTGAGACCTACAACAAGGTCTTCACGCTCCATGGCGCCATCATGGTGTTTCTGTTCATCATTCCCTCCATTCCCGCCGCGCTTGGCAACTTCGTGCTGCCCATCATGCTGGGGGCTAAAGACGTTGCTTTCCCGCGGTTGAATCTGGCCAGTTTCTGGATTTATGTTGTCGGTGCACTGATCGCTGTCACCGCGATGGTGACCGGCGGCGTGGATACGGGCTGGACCTTCTACACGCCGTACTCGACGACAACCGACGGCTCGGTGGCGCTGATGACCTTCGCCGCCTTCGTTCTCGGTTTCTCCTCGATTCTGACGGGCGTGAACTTCATCGCCACCGTCCATAAGCTGCGCGCTCCAGGTATGGGTTGGTTCCGCATGCCGCTGTTCATCTGGGGCATGTACTCTACCGCCATTATTCAGGTATTGGCGACGCCGGTCCTGGCCATCACGCTGCTGCTCCTGATCATGGAACGCACCTTTGGCGTCGGCGTCTTCGACCCCAAGCTTGGCGGCGACCCGGTTCTCTTCCAGCACTTCTTCTGGTTCTATTCGCACCCTGCCGTTTACATCATGATTCTGCCCGGCATGGCGATCATCTCCGAAGTCGTCCCCACCATGTCGCAGAAGACCTTCTTCGGCTACAAGGCGACGGCCTTCTCCTCGGTTGCTATCGCCATCGTCAGCTTCGTCGTGTGGGGCCACCACATGTTCACCAGCGGTCAGTCGCAACTGGCCGGGGCGATCTTCTCGTTCCTCACCTTCCTCGTCGGCATCCCGTCGGCCATCAAGGTGTTCAACTGGATCACGACCATGTACAAAGGCTCGATTTCGCTTCAGGCTCCCATGCTGTACGCCCTGATGTTCCTGATCCTCTTCGGGATTGGCGGGTTGACCGGGTTGTTCCTGGGTGCGATGTCGGTTGACATCCACTTGCACGATACCTACTTCGTGGTTGCCCACTTCCACTACGTGATGATGGGCTCGACCGCGATCGCGTTCCTGGCCGGTCTGCACTACTGGTGGCCCAAGATGTTCGGTCGTATGTACAATGAGAGCGCCGCGCGCGTCTCCGCCGTCCTCGTTTTCATCGGGTTCAACACCACCTTCCTGCCGCAGTTCCTGCTCGGCAGCCGCGGTATGCCGCGCCGTTACTACAATTACTTGCCTGAATTCCAGTTCCTCCATCAGGTTTCGACCGTGGGATCCTGGATTCTCGGCCTCGGTTTTGTGATCATGGCCGGCTACCTGTTCGCGTCGCTTCGCAAGAAGATGGACGCTCCGGCGAATCCCTGGCACGGCCGTTCGCTCGAATGGCAGATTCCGTCGCCTCCGATCACCCACAACTTCCACGAAGTGCCGGTGGTCACCACCGAACCCTACGACTACTACAGGCCTTTTGAGCCGTCCGTGAAGGGACATCACTAAGCATGAGCTCTGATTCTCACGTTGTTGAACACGGCGCAGAACCCGCGTTCCGCCAGCATCACTTCATAAACGCCGAGCAGCAGTTCGATACTTCGAAACTGGGCATGTGGCTCTTCCTCGCCACGGAAATTCTGATGTTCGGCGGCCTCTTCGTCGGCTACGGTCTGATGCAGAGTGTCTATCCGGAAGCCTGGATTGCCGGCCATCATCACCTGGATCGCATCATGGGCGCCATCAACACGGTGTTCCTGCTCTGCTCCAGTTTCACAATGGTGATGGCGGTTCATTACGCCTCGACGAATAACAAGGGCAAGACCATCATGAACCTTCTGCTGACCCTCGGGTTCGCGGGCGGGTTCCTTGTTATTAAGTATTTCGAGTATGCCCACAAGTTCCATGACGGGCTCCTCCCCGGCCGGTTCTTCAGCTACCACGGTGGCGGCCCCGCGGAGCAGGCGATGTTCTTCGGCTTTTACTTCTGCATGACCGGGTTGCACGGTATTCACGTACTGATCGGTATGATCCTGATCTCATGGATCACGCTGCGGACGATGAAGGGCGAGTTCAGCAGCGCCTACTACACTCCGGTGGACCTGGTCGGCCTGTACTGGCACTTGGTCGATTTGATCTGGATTTATCTGTTCCCCTTGCTGTATCTGGTGAACTAGGAGACATATGAGCGATCACGCACACGCACACTCTTCTTCGGCACGCATCTATATTGTGATCCTGGGGGCCCTGCTGGTCCTCACCGGGGTTACGGTTGGAGCCGCTTATGTGAACTTCGGATCCAGCAGCATCAACCTGATCATCGCGGTCCTCATCGCCACGGTGAAAGCAACGCTGGTCGCCATGTTCTTCATGCACCTGCGGCATGATCCGCCGATCAACGCGATCATCTTCGTCAGTTCGCTGATCTTCCTTGGGCTCTTCCTGCTTTTCCCGCTGATCGACATCGGTTCGCGCGACAAGGTGGTGCCTTATGGTCTCCGCGTGCAGGCACAACCTGCAGCGCAGAAGAAGGCCGCGACCCCGGCTCCGGCCGCGGGTGGCGAACACGGCGCGGCTCCGGCAGCCGCTGGTCACGCTCCGGCTCACTAGTAGAAATACAGGCAAACGAAAAGGCCTCCGCGAAAGCGGAGGCCTTTTCTCTATTCGCGCATGTGTTCAGGAACGGCGGCCATCCAATAGCCAGGCCGCGTCCTGATTTTCAGGCCCGCCCGGTTCACTTCCACCGTAATCTCGTGATACCCACCCTCGTCCGGGTTCGAAGGCGAGTAGCTGATCATATATTGGCTCTGCAACTCCTCGCCGATGTCCATGACAACCCGTTCCAGGTCACGGTAGGAGAGGAACGACCGTTCCTGCCCGCCAGTCGCCTTCGTGAACGCTTCCAACTGGTTGTCGACGAAGATGCTCTTTGCCTGACGGAAGACCTCCACCACTAGAGGCACCACATTGCCGTTGTAGTGGCCGGTATTGGCGTTGATCGCCTCTGGCGTCATCAAGCCACCCGGCGCCGTATGACCGGCACCAGCCGGAATGGCCGGCGGCCGCGGCGGCGGCTGCTTTGTCATCAAACTCGTCACCAGCCGGTTGATGTTCAGGGAGAACAGCACGATGTTGCCAAACTGCAGATCCAGCAACGCCTGGCGCGTCTTGCCCTCGCTCCCCTTATCGCGCGTTTCGGCGATCAACAGAATCACCTTCCGGTGATCCTTCGGGCGATTCTTCAACATGCGCGCGGCCTGGATGACAGCGTCCGTCATGGCACTCGTCGTCGAACCGGCGTTGATCTTGTTCAACGCCTTGGTCATTGCGTCGCCATCGCGGGTCCAATCCTGCATCACCCGCACCCGGTGGTCGAATGCGATAATCGCCGCCTGGCCCTTTTCGCCCAGGATGGTCCCTTCAAGCAGCGGGCCGATCTTCTTCACGTTCGGCAGCACCGTTTCGACGGTATTATTCGCCTGCACGCAAACCACCAGCGAAAGCGGCTGCACGGCGCTCTCCACCGTAATCTTCTGCACCTTGCCCCGATCAATGAGGCGGAATTCATGCCCCTGCAAGCCGTTCACGTAACGGCCATCGCGGTCGGTCACCGTGGTTTGAGCGATCACCTGACGAGTGAACGTCACGAATCGCGGCAGATCCTCGACAGACTCCTCCGGCGCCTTGCCGGCCGGCGCTTTTTGCGTCCAGGCAGGGAGAGTGAGAGCAGCGGAGGTAAACAATCGGCGAGTGAGGCTCATAGTATATGGGATGTTAGCGGCCGGACCGGGGTTTCGGAGACTCTTTGCGGTGAAAGTCACCGCTCTTCCCGCCGGTCTTCGCCAGCAGGTAGACATCTTGGATCTCAATGCCTTTATCGAGCGCTTTTGTCATATCGTACACCGTCAAGGCCGCGGCGCTCGCGGCCGTCAGCGCCTCCATTTCCACGCCCGTCGGACCAACCGTGGATGCGGTTGTCGTAATCCGCACCCCGCCTTTTTCGACCTGCAAATCCACGCCCACGTGGCTCAGCGGGAGCGGATGGCACATCGGGATCCATTCGGCCGTGCGCTTGGCGGCCATGATCCCGGCAATACGCGCAACGGCTAGCGGATCACCCTTCGGATTTTCCGGCAGTTTGGCCAGCACCTCCGGCCGGATCTTTACAAACGCGTGGGCCGTAGCCGTGCGAAGATTTGACGATTTGGCGGATACATCCACCATCCGCGCTTCGCCTTTTTCGTCGTAGTGGCTGAGTTTGCCTTTCATTGTAAGAGCACGGGAACCGCGTCTCCCTCCTGATAATGTTCACGATCCGGCGCGGCGATGATGAAGGCGTTCGACCGCGCCAGCGAGGGCACGTCCGAGGAACCCTTCCAGTGAATCGGCGTCACTTCGGCCATGCCGTTGTCGAGGATGGCGGGCAGAAAGCGGGTCAATCCGCCCTTCTCTCTCAGTTCCTGGGTCAAGTGCGCTTCCACGATTTGCAGTGCGGGCTCCGCAATTCCACTCAGCAATTCCAGGGCCGCGCGCGCGAACACCTCAAACGTCACCGCGGTCGACAACGGATTGCCCGGCAATCCAAAGAAAAATCGCTCCCGCGCGCGGCCAAACACCAGCGGCGCGCCGGGCCGTATCTTCACACGTGTGAAGAAGAACTCCGCGCCACAACGAGCCAGCGCGGCCTCCACAAAGTCATATTCGCCAGCCGAAACGCCGCCGGAGAGCAGCAGCAGGTCCGCCTGCAGCCCATCTTCCACCAACCGGACCGTCGCCTCCAGGTTGTCGGGCGCAACCGGTAACACCGTGGCAATACCCCCAGCCGCGGTTACCTGGGCCGCCAATGCCCACGAATTTGAATTCCGTACTTCGAACGTGCGGGGCGTTGCTTCCACGGGTACGATCTCGTCGCCGGTCGCCAGAATGGCCACCCGTGGTCGCCGGTACACTTCCACCGTTGCCGCGCCCACCGTCGCCAGCATCGCAATCTGCGGAAACTTCAACCGCACGCCCCGCCGCAGCACTACATCTCCCTGCGCAGTTTCGCATCCGGCCCGGTTGATGAACTCGCCCGGCTTCGGCGTCTTCGCCGTGGTCATCGCCGTGCCGTCCACAGTTCCATATTCCACCATCACCACGGCGTCGGCCCCATCCGGCAACGGTGCGCCGGTCATGATCCGGATGCATTGCCCTTCGCGAACCGTTCCGCCAAACATCTCCCCGGCGCGGACCTCGCCGACGATCTTCACCGTCCCCGGCATGTCGGCCGCCCGCACGGCGAAGCCATCACGGATCGAACGGTCCACGGGCGGATAGGATCGGTCGGAAAGCACATCGCATGCCAGCACGCGCCCAGCAGCTTCGGCGAGCGGCACCGTTTCAACAGCCGGAGTTTGGGCGCCCACGGTGTCCAGCACACATTGCCGGGCGGCGGCGAAATCTAGAGCTTCCACTGCCTCCAGGATACCAGTGGCGCGATTCTCTACCATGAAGGGGTGAACCACTGGACTTTGGAGAAGCAACGGGACGCGCTACGTCGCCGCGAGATCTCGCCCGCCGAATTGCTGCACGCCCACCAGGAGCGCATTGCCGCCGCCGATCCGCACCTGCGCGCGTTTGTTCGTGTCTTCGAAAATCCCACCGGCGCAGAAGGTCCGCTTGCCGGCATCCCCGTCACCGTCAAAGACAGTTTCGATATCGAAGGCGTTCCCACGCTCACCGGCAGCCTCTATCGCCTCGGCCACAAGGCCGCCCGCAACGCCACAGCCGTCGCACGGCTCCGCGCCGCTGGCGCCGTCATCCTCGGCAAGACGAACTGTCCGGAGTTCCTGGCTAACTACGAGACCGACAACGCAATCACCGGCTGGACCGCCAACCCCTGGAACCGCGAACGCACCGCCGGCGGTTCGAGCGGCGGCGAAGCGGCAGCCATCGCCTCGGGCTGTTCGGCCGGTGGTATCGGCAGCGATGGCGGCGGCTCCATCCGAGTGCCCGCCCACTGCTGCGGCATCGTCGGATTGAAACCCACACCAGGTCGTGTCTCCGCCGCCGGCCACTTTCCAGAGATCGCCCATCCCGGCGGTCTGCTCGGCGTCGCCGGCCCCATGGCGCGCACAGCCCGCGACGTGCGCATCCTGTTCGACGTCCTGGCCGGCTACGACCCGCGCGACCCCTTCTCCGCTCCCGTTCCGCTGCGCGACGATCCACCCCAACGTCTTCGCATCGGCCTGCTCGAAGAACCAGCTGACCCCGCCATCACCGCCGCCGTCCACGCCGCCGCCAAAACGCTCACCGGCCTCGGTCACACCATCGAACCCTTCGCCCCGCGGGGCAGGGAACGCGCCATCGCCGTCTGGGATTTCTTCTTCAACGTTCTGACCGATGAGCTCAAACGCCAGGTCATCGCCACAGCCCCGGAGAAGGCGCATTGGACGGGCCTCGAACTGCTGCGCGAACCACCCGCCAAACCCTCCGGTCTCGAAGTCGTGACGCAATTGGCGGTTCGCGACAAGATGCGCGTTGCCATGCTGGAGCAGATGGCCGACGTACCGGTGCTGCTAGGCCCGCCGTGCGCTATTCCCGCTTGGCGCAAACAGGAACGCCCAGGCCCGTTCGTCGAAACTATGGCCGCCGCCACGCCGTGGAATCTCTACGGGTTCCCCGCATTGGTATTGCCTTTTGGCTTCACCCCCGATGGCCTCCCGGTCGGCATTCAGTTGATCGGCCGCCCCTATGAAGAGGAGACGCTGCTAGCCGTAGCCTGCCACCTGGAACAAGCGCGTGGCCCCTTTCCCGCGGCTCCCATCCCACCGTATGCCTAGAATGGAAGGAGGATGCACCGTTTCCTTGTTGCTTTCTTCCTGGCCACTCTCAGCATGCTGACCGCCGCCGAACCGCGAAAGATCTTCGACTACCCCTACCAACAGCACGACTTTCCCAACGGGTTACGCCTGGTCACCGTTCCCACCGACTACCCCAACATCGTCGCCCTCTACGTCGTCGTAAACGTCGGTTCCCGCAACGAAATAGAGGCAGGCAAGAGCGGCTTCGCCCACTTCTTTGAACACGTCATGTTCCGCGGCACCAAGAAGAACCCGCCGCAGAAATGGGAAGCCACCATGAAGGCCGCCGGCGCCGCCACCAACGCCTTCACCAGCGCCGACCTGACGGCATATCACGCCACCTTCTCCAAGCAGAGCCTCGCCTCCATCCTCGAACTCGAAGCCGACCGCTTCCAGAACCTCGACTACTCTGAATCCGTCTTCCGCACCGAGGCCCTGGCCGTCAACGGCGAATACAACAAGAACTCCGCCTCCCCCACCTCAAAGCTCGCCGAGAAAATCCAGGACACCGCTTTCGACGTCCACACCTACAAACACACCACCATGGGCTTCCTGGCCGACATCAAGGCCATGCCCGATCAGTACGCCTATTCCAAACAGTTCTTCGACCGCTTCTACCGGCCCGAGTATACGACCGTCGTGGTCGTCGGCGACGTTCAGCCGGACGCCGTGAAGGCCCTGGTGGAGAAGCATTGGGGCGGCTGGAAACGCGGTAGCTACACCGCGGCCGTCCCTGTTGAGCCCCCGCAGAAAGGCGAACGCACGGCCAAGGTCGACTGGCCCGTAGCCACTCCGCCGTGGCTCGCCGTCGCCTACAAGGTGCCGGCTTATACCGATACCGAAAAGGACTCCGCCGCGCTCGATATCATCAGCGCCCTCGGCTTCGGCCCCACCTCGCCCGCCTACCAGCGGCTGGTCCTGCAGGAACAGAAAGTCGACATGATTGCCGGCGATGCCGACTCACAGGTCGATCCCGGGCTCTTCACCGTCTACTCCCGCGTGAAGAAGGAAGGGGATGTCGACGCCATTCGCGAGTCCATCGTCTCCACTTTGAACGGGTTCAAAGACACGTTGGTGGAGAAGAAGCGCCTGGACGCGGTGAAGAACAATCTCCGCTACCGCTTCGCGCTCTCGATGAACAATAGCGAATCGATCGCCCGCGCACTGGCCGGCGCCATCGCCCTCCGCCGCACGCCCGAGACGCTCAATCGCCTGTACGCGCTCTACGATCAGATCACCCCGGAAGACCTCCGCGAGGTTGCCCGTAAGTATTTCGTTGCCGATGGCCGCACCGTCGTCACCCTCTCCGGACCGAAAGCCAAATGAAGAAGCTTGCTCTCTCCCTCCTCCTCATGACTGCCACCCTGCCCGCCATGGAAGTCGTGGCGATGCCCGGTCAATCGCCGCTCATTCAGTTCCGCTTCGTCTTCCGCGCCGGCTCCGTCAACGATCCCAAGGGCAAGCCCGGCGCCGCCGCCTTCACCGCCGCCATGCTCTCCAACAGCGGCACGAAAACGCAAACCTACCAGCAACTCCTTGACGCCTTTTACCCCATGGCGGCGGGCTTCGGCGATCAGGTGGACAAGGAGATGATCGTCTTCTCCGGCACCACGCACGTCGACAATCTGGAGACCTACTACGGCCTCGTTCGCGACATGTTGCTCTCCCCCGGCTGGCGCGAGGACGACCTGAAGCGCGTCCGCGACGATCAGAAAAACGCGCTCCGTCTGGCGCTGCGCGAGAACAACGACGAAGAACTGGGCAAGGAAGTGCTCTATAACGTGCTCTACAAAGGCCACCCATATGAGCACCTCAGCCTCGGTACACTCACCGCCATTGAATCCATGTCGATGGCCGATCTGCAGGCCTTCTACAAAGCCCACCTCACGCAAGCCAACCTCACTATCGGCATCGCCGGCAAGTACCCGCCGGGCTTCGTGGAACGCCTGAAAAAAGACTTCGCTGCGCTGCCCGCGGGTAAGCCCTCCACCGTGAAACTGCCCGCCGTCGCGCAGCCCGCGGAAACGCACGTCACCATCGTGCAGAAGAAGACACGCGCCGTTGCCTACTCCTTCGGTTTCGTCACCGGCGTAACCCGCAACCATCCGGACTTCGCCGCGCTTCTCGTTGCCAATACCTGGTTCGGCCCGCACCGCTCCAGCGGCGGCAATCTCTATCAACGCATGCGCGAGATTCGCGGCCTCAACTACGGCGACTACTCCTACATCGAATACTTCCCGCGCGGCATGTTCCAGTTCGAACCGGACCCCAATCTCTTCCGCCGCAGCCAGATCTTCCAGGTCTGGATCCGTCCCGTCGAGCCGCCCACGGCCCACTTCGCCCTCCGCCTCGGCCTGTTTGAACTCGAACGGTTGATCGACAAAGGCATCCCCGAAGCCGATTTCGAAACCACTCGCGACTTCCTGATGCTCAACGTCAATCTGCTCATGAAGACCAAGAGCGCCGAACTCGGCTACGTGATCGACAGCAAGGCCTACGGCATTCCCGAATACACCGCCTACATCCAGGCCGCGCTGAAAAAACTGACCCACGAAGATGTACAAAAGGCGATCCGCAAGCACTTGCGTAAAGACCGCCTCCAGATCGTCGCCATCAGCGACAACGCCGAAGACCTGAAGAAACAGCTCCTCTCCGACGCGCCGTCACCAATGAAGTACAACTCCCCCAAGCCCGGTGACATCCTCGAAGAAGACAAAACCGTCTCCACCAAAAAGCTCGGCTGGAAGCCGTCGCAGATCACCATCGTTCCAGTCGAAGACGTCTTTAAATAAGCCCTTCGTCGTGGAACCGGTCGCACCCGATGCACAGGTTCTGATACGTACTGCCATCGGGCCGCGTCACTGTCGATTCAGCCAGAAACCGCTCCACCGTCCAGCCTTTCGATATGCCCATCCGTTCCGGGTGGCCCATCGATACGGCCTCATACGCTGGGTGCCCCTGCAGCCGTTCCAGCATCGCTTCCAACGGCTCTTCCAGCAGCGAACCAATTGGCTTCTTCGTCTTCGCGCAGCACGGGTAGACGTTCCCGTTCGGCTCCACGGAAACCTCAGATCCCTTCTGCTTGTACTGCAGGAAGTTCAGTCCGCCGGACCACTGATTGCAGAAATTGTCGGCAATCGTCGCCGTCGAAATACCATTCGCCCACGCGCGTCCGCGCGGCCATAACTGCCCGATCCACGTGCCCGGCTGAGCGCCGAAAAACTGAAAGTACGGGCCCGCGCCCTCGGCATCGCCGGTCTTATCCGCGATCTGTCCAAACGGCGTCATCCCGGCCGCCTCAAACATCGCAGTCAATTTCGCCACCAGCGCCTGCTGCGCGCCGATCTGCTCCAGCCCCTCGTGGAACGAATCGATGCCGGAAACCGAGATCATCCAAACATTGCGCGCCAGCAACTCCTCCACCATCCGCGGCCGCAGCGTGTCGCCCGTGGTTTGCACAATCAGCTTCACGCCGCCCCGATCTTTGTACTTCGCATGCAGCAACTCGAGCGCCGGGTACAACACCGTCTCCCGCACCGGGTCGAGAAGAATCTCGCCGCCCGCCAAGATGATCCGCCCCTGCTGTGGCTCCGGTCCCACCGCCGGGTCCAGATATGTCATTTGCTCAGGAAAATTCGCAATCACCTTCGCAAACGTGTTCCGCGCCTCGTCCACCACCTGCCGCAACTCTTCGCCCGCGTACGGCCGAAAACGATCCTCATAACAATGGCGGCAGCGCCGGTGGCACAGCCAGCTCATCACGTAGTAAATCGATTCCACTCGTTATCCCCAGGTCGCCACAGACCGCTTCTCAATCTTCGCCTCGTCCAGTACAATGCCGAACCCAGGCGTCTCCGGCAGCGTCAGCTTCCCGTTCACCGGCTTCGGATCCCACTTCTCAAAGAAGTAGTAGCTGCTCATCTTACTAATCAAATATTCAAGCAATGGGCACGTCATCGGGGACTGCGCCGCAATCACATGCATCGACGCATGCACGCTATGGCCGTGCGGAATCACGTGCGCATCGTAGCTCGACGCAATATGGCAGATCTTCATCAGCTCGCTCACCCCGCCGCACCACTCCGGATCGGCCTGCACCACGCTGATCGCCCCAGCCGCCAAATACCGCATCGCCTCAAAGCGTCCATAGAAATGCTCCCCCGTCGCCACCGGAATGCTCGTCGCCCGCCGCAGGTTGGCAAAGCTCTCCAACTTGTCCACATGGAACGGTTCTTCAATCCACCGTGGCCGGTACTGCTCCACCTGCTTCGCCCACTGAATGGCGTAGTTGTAATCCCAGCCCATGAAGGCGTCAAACATCAGGTCCGCGTCCGGCCCCACCGCCTCGCGCAACAACTTCACCATCTCCACGTTCTTCCGCAATCCGGCCGCGCCATCGCCCGGCCCCACCGGCATAAACCATTTCTGCAGCCCATAGCCCTGCTTCTTCAGCTCGGTGGCGATGATCCGCATCTTGTCCGGCTCCACGCTATGCCCCAGGCAACTGCCGTAGACATCGATTTCCTTGCGCGTAGGGCCGCCCAGGAGCCGGTAAACCGGCGTCGAGTAGTATCGCCCCCGCAGGTCCCACAGCGCGTTGTCCACGGCGCTGATGGCCATCATGAAAAGACTCGCCCGCGAGTGCCGGTTGGACCGGTACATCTTGTCCCACAGCGTCTCGCCCGCCAGCGCGTCTTTGCCGATCAGGAACGGCCGCAACTGCTGATGAACGACAATCGCCGCTTCCAGGTCGATCGGCCCATACAGCCCCTCCGGCCCTTCGTTCGTCGTGATGCGCAGATAGAGCGCCGTCGCCTTGGCTTCGCCCGCCGCCTTGGTTCGTTCGTGATATTCGGCCGGCCGGTGTTCGGCGTACACGTGCAGCGGATTCACCTGGTGCTGCCCTTTGGCGTCTCCGGCCTCGGTCTTCCGACGGCCCTCCACGCGAATCATCTCCACGGCCCGAATCGTGGCGGGCCCGTTATTCCGGGCTTTCTCCTGCGCGTGTAGCAGGGCGGGAACGGCGGTGAGGAAAAGATCGCGGCGTCGCATAGAAGCTGAATTCTAACATACTAGACTGAAGAGATCCGTGTCCTTCCCGCTCCTCCTTCTCGCCGCCGCTCTCTCCCACGCACCTTGGCAGGAAACCCTGCAACGCTTCGTAACCCCGCAAGCCCGCGTCGATTACGCCGCCCTCAATAAACAAGGGCTTCCCACGCTCGACGCCTATCTCGCCACCCTCGCCCAACCCTGGCCCCGCGATCTCTCCCGCGACGAGCGCAAAGCCGCGCTCATCAATGCCTATAACGCCCTCACCGTTCGCTGGGTCGCCGCCCACTATCCCATCCCCAGCATCTGGCGCACGAAGCATCCGTTCACCGAAGTCCGCCACACCATCGACGGCCGCAAATACTCTCTCGATCAAATCGAAACCGAACTCCGCGACATGGGCGACCCGCGTGTCCACGCCGTCCTCGTCTGCGCCGCGCGCAGTTGCCCGCCTCTCCGTCGCGAAGCCTATGTGGCCGAACGGCTCGACGCACAACTCACCTCCAACGCGCTCGCCTGGCTCTCCAACCCCGCGCTGAACGAATTCGATCCCACGAACCACGAAGCGGAGGTCAGCCAAATCTTCGAGTGGTACCGCGGCGACTTCGAAAAGTATTTTGAACTTGA
>CANIFK010000047.1 GCA_947466555.1 Acidobacteriota bacterium
ACTCATAGTGACGCGCCATTTCGTAGTAAGTCGGATTCAGATCGGGGTCGTAGCGGCAAGGCTTGGTAACGGCGGTCTTTGTATTGTCGGGAACCAGTAACCCGGGCGTGCCACCCAGAAAGGCGAAGGCCCGCAGGTGCGCGCCGATCCAGTCCGGCAGTGTCTCGGTCAGGGTTGCTTCCACGTAGGTGTAACTGCTGGCGCCGAGGGTGGCAACGAACAGAGAGACTTGGGTGGTGGCGCCGCTGGCGCGGTCGTATAGGGTGATTTTGTCGCCAGCCCAATCGACGAACAATTTTTCACCGGCCTTGTGGTCCTGCCGCATAATCGGGCTTTGCCCCAGTTTCCAGGCATCGTAGCGATGGCAGAAACGGCTATAGGAATAGTGGTTGTCCGGGTGGCACTCGCGATATTCCCGCCACAACAGATCGAGCGTGGTGTGTTTGCCGCGTTTGAGTTCGTCCTGAATGCGGGCAAAGTCAGGCTGGGCTCGTTGCCCAGCGATGGGCGGTGACGTGGCCGGATAGAGGCGGGCTTCCAGCTCCGTATCAGTCAGTGGGGGATCGGGCGGCCAGGCAAGGCCGCTGGCGGTGAACCGGGCCAGATAATCGTGGACGGTGCTCTGCCCGGTATTGACAGCGCGAGCGATCTGGCGCTGGCCGAGCTGTTGTTGAAAATGGAGGCGTAGAACCTCGTTGATTTTGCGCATGGATAGTCTCCTTTGGGACACCGTTTCAGGTTGTCCGCTGGGTTCCACCAGCGCGGCTTCGCTCGTTACGGCTCGATTCCTGTCATGCCGATCACTGTTCTTGCCTTACCGGGTTTTTGATCGGCTTGCCGCAGGAATCGGTGATCGGTTTGCGCAGGAATCACTGATCGGCTTGCACAGGAATCAGCGATCGCTTTGGGCGGGATTGAGTGATCGGTTTGGGCGAGAATACGCACCCTTCGGGGGGTGGGGGCGTTGCGGAACCTTGACTACCTGTCGGTGACGGGGGTTCAGGGCGACTTGGTGGTTGCGATGGTTCGCGCGTCGGAACGGTGGGATCCGGGTGCTCGGCTGACGCCGGCTATATCGCGGGATGGGGGCGCGACGTTCTCGGTGACGACACCGGTTCCACGCGGTTACGGGTGGCGGAGCCAGGCGGACGCGCCGTGCCGGTTGATGGGCGAGTACGGCGATGTCAGGTCCGATGACTGCGGATTGTCGTGGACATCACCCGATAGCGGGATCCGTCCGCTTTGGCCCGAGATGGGCTCCTCGCATCCCGATCCGGGTGTGGTGCTCGGCTATAAAAATTTCTTTCCAAGCGATGGCGGACCGATTTATTGGAGTTTGAATTGGGGCGCGACGTGGCAACCGCTCTTTGAGTCCTATCCGGGGGAATGGGGAATGCCGATGATGCATCCCGGGAGGGCGGGTACGTGGATTGCGCGGAGTTGGCCGGAGGGGTGGAAGAGCAATGATATGTCGGGGCGCGGATGGGTCGCGTTGCCCGGAGTTCCTGCCAATGCCGATGTGATTGTGGACTATGCGTGTGGCGCCGTGTACCTCCGTGAGTTGCGGGCGGATGGATATGCGTATTCGATTACGGACCGGAATTTCGGGCCGGCGCGAAAGATTTTGGATGGCGTGGGGGGGCTGACGGTGGCCCCGTGCGAAGGGATTTATTTTTCGCAAGTTCCGACGGCGGACGCGTTTGTGGCGAAGTTTGATTCGGCTGGGACGCTGCAGCATTTTACGTATCTGGGCGGGAGCGGCGAGGAGACGGCGCGGTCTGTGGCGGTGGATGGGAACGGGGACATCTACGTTTCCGGATTGAGCGATTCGCCGGATTTTCCGTTTACCCATCGACTGCGGCCCGGCGCGAAGGGCTTCGTGGTGAAGTTCACCGCCGATTTGAGTGAGATGGTATTCAGCACACGCGTCCCGGCCGAGGATGGGCCGAAGATGAAGTTGGGATCGGATGGTTCGGTGTTTCTCTTGGGGGTTACCAATGACCTGACAATGCCGACAGCTGGAGCCGCGATTTCGCGGGAGTTCGAGTTGGTGCCGCAGGTGCCCGGCAGCTTGGAGGGTAACGGGTATTTGTTGCGGTTGTCGTCTGACGGGCGGGAGTTGTTGTACTCGACTTCGCTGGGGCGAGGCTACCCGTTCGGATTCGGGCTGAACGGAGAGGAGACGGCTTACGTATGGCGCCACGGGAGTTTGCCGGGTGGCCCGGCCGTGGCTACCGCAGCGTTCCACAAGCTGGACTTGAGAGAGGGTAAGGTGCTGTGGTCCGTGCTGCCGGGGGGCGTGCTGGGAACAGCGCGGGAGGTGGAGGTGCAGGCGAACGGGGACGTGGTGGTTACGGGTGGCGTGGCGAATCCTGGGCGGCCATTTCCGCCGGAGTTGGGGTCGTATCAGGCGGTGGCGAATCCTTCGAATCTGGTGCCCCGGCCGATCCCTGGAGGGGGCACGCCGCCGCCGCAGTCGCTGCATTTGCCGACAGAAGGGTATGTGGCCCGCGTGGGGAGTGACGGCCGGTTGCTGGCGGGGACGTTTCTGGGCGGGCTGGGGCAGGATTACTTTACCGGTTCACGAGTGGCGGGCGACGGGAGTGTGATTGGCGTTGGGCGGACGACTCCGGTGCGGTTCAACACACGGTCGATCACGGAGCAGGCGGCACATGAGTCGCCAGTGGGGTTTGTGGCGAAGCTGGATGGGAAGATGCAGAAGGCGACGTTTTCGACGTTTCTGACGGACCTTGTTCCAGCTGCCGCGGTGCCGCATCCGGAGGGCGGGTATTGGTTGATTGGAACGGGGAAGACGGACACGGATGGGATGGGCGCGAATGGGCTGGTGCTGGCGCGACTGACCACGGAGCCGGCGCGGCTGCCGCGGATTGATCAGGTGGTGATGGACGTTGGGCCGGACGGGCCGCTGGTGCCGCAGCGGCAGGACGTGTTGTGGCCTACGGCGACGGCGTTGGTGACGGGCGAGTGGGCGGGGGAAAGCCCGACGGTTACGTTCGGCGGGCGGGAGATGGCGGTGCGGCTGGCGGGGCCGGGGCGGCTGCGGTTCCGCGTGCCGGATGATTTTGAAAAAGGCGTGTTTGATTTGGTTGTGGAGGCAGGTGGAGAGCGGTCGGCGGCGGTGCGGGTGCAGGTTCAGTAGGGGATGCAATGTGGCCTTGGGGGCCGGGGAGTTGGATGCGATTTGGCCGCATCTCCGCTGGCGTGTCGGCTGGGATGTCGTTCCCAGCACGGCGCTGGAACCGCGCTGGCCGGTTGATTCGGTGGCTCGGTATGTTCCGGTGTGTGGAGATTAGGGGGTGATGCGGATGATGGAGGGGATCTGGTCGAAGTCGCGGTCGAAGGTGCAGATGCCTTCGAGGTTGTAGACGCGGACGACGGCGGCGTGGACGGCGTCGCGGGCGGAGAGGTTGGGGTGGGCGGCGACGAAATCGCGGGCCTGGTCCATCACGGCGGCGGTGATGGGGAGGACGGAGGGGAAGAGGGTGCGAGCTACTGAGTAAACGTGTTTGCCCAACGTCCAGCGATTGGTGGAGATATACCGGTGCAGAATTTCCTGGAGCACCTCCGCATCGATCGCGGCTTCGATTTCACGTTCCGCGACGCGAAGGAGAAAACGTTCGGCGATTGCTTTGTTGGGGTGTTCGCCTCCGCCCGCGTACATCAGGACGTTGGCATCGACGAGGATCATGGCAAAGGCTCAACGGTGGGGACCGACTCACGCTCCATTTCTTCTGGCGTGCCGACCGGGAGGTTAAGACTGGCGAGGCTCTTCACGAGGGCGACTCGTTCGGCAATGTCGGTTGCAGCGTACCGAGACTGGCAGGCTTCGCGGACGAGTTCGTCGACGCTGGAATGGCGTTGTTCGGCGAGCTTGGCGATATGGCCGTAGAGTTCTGACGGGAGCTGGACGGTAGTTTTGATGAGTTCCATGGCGTTCGCGTCCCCATTATTGCAAAGCGCGGACGCCGAGGATGGTGTAGCCGCCGTCGGAGGAGGCGAGGCCGGTGGCGCTGGCCATGATGTAGTAGGCTGCGCCGGGGGTGACGGGGAATGTTGTCGTGCCCCAGATCCAGGCGAAGGTGTTGCGGGCGAGGGAGGCGCAGGCTAGTTCGGGACCGATGGAACGGCCGTTGGCCGGATAGGCCGCGACGATGAGGCCGGAGTTGCCGAAGACGTCGTAGCGCTGGCCTTGGAAGATGACCTCCAATTGCTGGGCGTTGGCTGGGGCGGTGACGCGCCACCAGACGGTCTTGGCCGGGGCGGTGGCGGCGCAGGAGGCGCGGGGATCGGTTGGTTCGATCGTTTGGGCTCGGGTGTCGCGGACGCCCAGGTAGGGGAGGGCGGTGACTTCGGCGGCGCCGGAGCGGCTGTCGGCGGCTGGGGGGACTTGGAGGGCGCCGGCTTGGGTTGCCTCGATGGTTTTGTCTTGCAGCCAGAGGCCGCCGCGGCGGGCGGTTTGGGCGGTGTTGGGCGTGGCGGTGACGGTGATGGCGCCATCGCCTACGCCTTGGGCGGGCGAATTGACGTCGACGGCGCCGGTTTGCGGAACGGCGGACCAGGCGCAGTTGGGGGCGGTGTTTATGGGGATGCTGAAGGTGCCGCCGAAGGCGGGGAGGTTGGCGAGGGTTCCGATCGAGTACGTGCAGCCGTCGCCGGAGCCGGGGAGGCGGGTGCGCCAGACGCCGCGGCCGAAGGTGAAGGCGTAAAGGTGATTGGCGCCGGCGGATTTATCGAGCGCGAGGGCTTCCGTAGGGACTGCGGCGAAGGGGTTGGCATCGCGGTTCCAGGTGGTGCCCGCGTCGAGGGAGACGAAGACGCCCAGGTCTGTGCCTGCGTAGAGGCGCTGGGGGTCGCTGGGATCGACCAGGACGCGGAAGACGGGGATGTCCGGGATTCCGGTATCGCCGGAGCCATCGACACCGGTCCAGGTGGCGCCGCCGTCGGTGGAGCGGTAGATGTGGCTTTGACCCGCGGCGGTGTTGAACTGGCTGTAGGCGGCGTAGACGGTGCCGGGGGTGATGGGATCGAACTCGATGGAGGGGATGTAGCCGAGGCGGGGGCGGGTGGCGATCCATTCGGTTTCGGCGGTGGCTTGGGCGACGTTGGCGGTGCGGAGAATGAAGCCGGTGCTGGTGGCCATGAGGACGCTGCCATCGACGGGGGAGACGGCGATGGCGGAGACGGTGCCCTGGCTGGCGGGGAGTTGGGTGGAGATGGGTTCCCAGGTGTCGCCTTGGCTGTTCGACCGCCAGAACGTTCGGCCGCCGGCGTAGAGGGTGTCGGGGTTGCGGGGGGCCATGCCGAGGGGGGCGACGAAGGAGAAGTTGGCGGCGGGTTCGGCGATGCCGAGGAGGACGGTGGTGAACGTCTTGCCGCCGTTGCGGGAGCGGCGGAGGGAGAAGTTGGGAGTGGATACGTAGATGGTGTTGACGTCGCGGGGATCGATGGCGACGGCGGCTCCGTCTCCGCCGCTGATGCGAGTCCAGTCGCGGCCGGCGGCGAGGGTGCCGCGCATGGTGCCGTTGTCCTGTTTCCCTCCGAAGAAGGAGCCGCCGCCGGGGGAGACGGCGCCGGTGTAGAACTGGGTGGAGACGTAGCCGTTGTGAAGGGGTTTCCAGGCGACTTTGTTCTGGAATGGCGTGCATCCGGCGCGGGGGCCGGTGGCGAGATCGGCATTGGCGTTTTCGGTTTTGTAGACGCCGCCGTCGGTGGCGGTGAAGAGATGGGGCTTGGTGGCGGGGTTGTAGTCGGGCGGGAAGATGAGGGCGCTGACGTCGGCGTGGGCGCCGCCGGGGGTGTCGGTGGACTGCCAGAAGGAGGCGATGCCCCAGTTGGCGCCGCCATCGTCGGAGCGGTAGATATCGATGCCGGCGGCCCAGACGCGATCGGGGTTGGAGGGATCGACGGTGATGGCGTTGTGGATCCAGCCCTGGCCACCGATGGAGCGCTGGCCGTTGGCGGTGCAGAGGTTGTTGTAGAAGCCCTGGTTGGTGGAGAGGAGGGCGGTGTTGATTTGTTCGGAATTTTGGTTGGTGGTGCGGGGTTCCCAGGTGTCGGGGTCGCCGTTGGTGGTGGAGCGGTAGACGGCGTGGAGGGAGTTGCGCCAGTCGGCGGAGTCGGCTCCGTTGCTGGCGATGAGGGCGTAGATGGTGCTTTGGCTGGAGGGGGCTAGGGCGAGGGTGGTGTTGCCCATGGCGGGGAGTTGGAGGACCTTTTCCCAGGGGGCGTCGGAGGCGGCGTCGGTGTTGCGGAAGATGGCGGCGTCGCCGGCGGCGGTGGTGCCGCAGGCGGCGTAGAAATAGTCCGTTGACTGGTCGGTGCGCATGACCATGTCCTGGCAGCCGTTTCGGCCGTTGGTGGCGCGGTTGAAGACTTGGGTCCAGGTGGCGCCCGAGTCGGTGGAGCGGAAGATGCCGGTGGGGGTGGCGGCGTAGATACGGTTGGAATCAGAACGGGAGACGAAGATGTCGTTGATGTAGCGGAAATTTGCGCCGCCGGGGTTGCCTAGGGGTTCCCAGGAGAGGCCGGCGTCGCGGGTGCGGAAGATGCCTGTGCCCAAGGGCGCGGAGCCGAGGACGTTGGTGCCGGAGAGGGTGTTGAACCAGAAGCCGGTGCCGGCGTAGAGGGTGTCTGGATTGGCGGGGTCCATGGTGAGGGCGCCGAGGCCGAGGGTGGGGAAGAGGTCGGTTAGCGGGGCCCAGTTTTCGCCGGCGTCGGTGGTTTTCCAGACGCCCCCGGTGACGGCGGCGGCGTACATGATTTTGGGGTCTTGCGGGTGGATGACGAGGACGCGGGTGCGGCCGCCCTGGTTGCCGGGGCCGAGGGATTCCCAACCGCCGAGATCGGCGGCCTGGCGGGGGCCTTTGGCGGCTGGCGCCGCAGCGGCCAGGTTGTAGGCGGGCATGCGCGTGAGCCGTTGGCGGGCGGCTTCGTAGCGTTCGAGGGGGAGAACGCCTTGGGGATTCCCGGTGCGGCGGAGGAGTTGGAATTCGGCGGCTTTGTCGGGCTGGTCGCCGGCGGGCATTTGCTTGGGCGGTTTGGCGGGGGGAGAGGGGGGCGTGTCGAAGGCGAGGTGGCGCTGGGCGCAGCCGGCGAGGAGGGTCAGTAGGACGGCGAGGAGCGGCTGGGATTTAGGCACTACTTCGATTTTAGTTGGCTGGCGAGGGCGGCGGCGAGGCGGCGGTTGGTTTCGGCGTTGGGGTGGAGGCCGTCGTGGCTGGTGGGGGTGGCGAGGCCGTACTTCTGGATGCCTTCGGCGAAGGCGGGGCCGAGGTCGAGCACCTTCGTTTTGGGGCTGGACTTGGCGGCGGCGAGGAGGCTGGATTTGTTCTGTTGGCCGAAGGGGATGATGAGGATGACCTTCGTTTTGGGGCACTGTTTGTGGACTTCGGCTAGCCATTGTTGGACGACTTGCGAGGTGTCTTTTGTGCCGTCGTTGGTGCCCATGTTGAGGAAGATGATGTCGGGGTTTCGCTGGAAGTTGCGGGGGGCGTTTTTGTAGTGGAAGCGCCAGCTTTCGGGGAGGGCGGGGATGTTGGAGTGGGACGTCTTGAGCCAGCACATGCCGCCGGAGCCGGAGGCGCCGTATTCGAGTTTGAGTTTTTCGGCGAGGTAGTGGGGCCAGGCTTGGGTCGAGTCGGAATGTTTGACCCAGTCGACGTATTTTTTATCGACCACGCGGAAGGAGTCGCCCAAGTTCCAGGCGCCTTCGGTGATGGAGTCGCCGAAGAAGATGGCTTGTTTTTTGGAGATGTTTTTTGGGGGCTTGACGGTGGCGCCGTTGTCGAGTTCGAGGGACTGCAGGCGGATGATTTGGGTGGGCGTGTTCCAGCGGTCGTAGTTGGCGTCGGAGGCGGCGAGGTAGAGGGTGAGGGAGTGGGTTTTGTTCGGGAGGTTTTTGGCGAGTTCGAGCGTGCGGGTGGCCTGGGCGGTTTGGAGGGGTTGGCCGTCGATGGACCAGCGGAATTTGGGCGGGGCGCCCTGGTTGGTGGAGGCGTCGAAGTGGAGGGTGGCGGAGGTGCCGGTGAATTGGGTTTTCAGGTACGCGCCGGCGTAGATCCATTCGCCCTTTTCGGTGGTGTTGTAGGGGCTGAGGAAGATGGACGGGTGGAGGATGGGGATGAGGAGGGCGGCGAGGATCATTCGGCTTTGGCGCGTTTGATGCGGACGGATTTGTCCTGCATGGGGGGGAAGTCGAATTCGAGGATGCCGCCACCGTCGGTGCGTTTTTCGACGATCTCTTCGTCGTCGACTTCGACGTCGTAACGGGCGTTGGGGGCGAGGCCGATGACGTACGCCTTTTGCAGTTCGGCGTTGGCGGGTTGGAACTTCATTTCGTCACGGCCGAAGTGGACGATGGTGCCGCCGATTTCGACGGGGGCGGGGGAGTTCAAGCCGCGATCCTTGCGTCGGCCCTCTTCGAAGAACTGGACTTTACGGTCGGCGTAGTGGAACCAGGTGGCGTCGTCCTCCCAACTGGAGCGGAGGGCGAGGCGGCCGGCGGCGCCGGCGTGCATGGAGAGGGGGAGGTGGTAGTAGCTGAGGCCGGGTTGGTAGGGGTTGGCCCAGAGGAATTCGTAGACGATGCCGAAGACGCCGCGCATGAGGAAGCGGTCGTGGATGAGCCAGCCCTGGACGAATTGGGTTTCCTGGGCGTTGGTGTCGAAGGCGACCATGGCGAGATCGGCGGCGCGGGCGAGGGCGGCGACACGGAGGTCGGGTTCGCCGTCGCCGTCGTAGAAGGGGACGCGGTATTCGTTTTCGGCGGCGGGGAAGGTGGCGGGGTAGTAGCTGAGGATGTGGTAGGCGGGGAGCTCTTTGAAGTAGCGGGGAGCGTCTTCGCGGAGGTCGATTTGGATGCCGTCGCGAATGGCGTGGAGCATTTCGAAGAGAGCGTAGCTGTCTTCGCGGGTGTAGCGGTAGGAGCCGTCGCGGAGGCCGGGGGCGACTTCTTTGCGCCACCACTGTTTGACGAGTTTTTCGAGTTCTTCTTTGTGGCCGAGGACGACGGCGGCGAGGGCGCGGTCGCGCATGGCGGGGATGTCGCGTTTGGCGGGGGCGGTGGCGAGGGCTTGGCGAAGTTTCGCGGTGAGGAGTTTGGACTGTTCTTCGGAGAGGAGGGGTTGGCACCAGTCGAGGACGAAGGCTTGCTGGCGGATGTCCTTGGAGGATAGGGCGAACTGGATGGCCTGTTTGCCGAATTCGTCGTTGGCGGCGACCATGTAGTAGAGGGCGTGGGCGAGGCCGGGTTCGGCCATTTGGGCTTTGCCGGCGACGAGGGTTTCGAGCTGCATCCAGCGGACGGAGGTGCGTTCGCGTTCGCGTTTGAGGAGGCGTAGGCGGCGGGCGTTGAGGAATAGGCGCGGGTTGTCGCCGTAGACCTGGAACTCTTCTTCCTGAGTCTGCTGGGGGTATGCCGAGACGGCGGTGAGAGTAGCGAGCGCCGCACGGCGCGTCAGCGGAGGCACGATGTTCATTGTGTCATATGGACACAGGGCGGTCGCCGGGGGCCGCATGTTAAAACTTTCCGTCGCCCCCCACTTGATTTATTTTCAATGCTTTGCTGGAATATATGTGTTGGTTATCCACTTGCTGGATACTGACGTGAATTGATGAAGTTAATCACATAACCCAACCCTCTGGATTGAGACGCTACACGAACGAAGCGGGCGGGCTGAATCAAGCGTGCTTGCGGGAGCCGGTAAAAAGTTTAGAACCGCTCCTTCCAAACGTTGGCGGACCGGTTCAGAGGGTCTTTTTTCGTAACCAACACGACGATTGACACGAATTCCAATTCACGATCTTTAAAAATTTAGAGCAGTAAACGATCTCTCCGCGGATCCATCGATGGTTCCGGTATTGTACTGGCGCATCGGGCTGGGAATGTTTGGACGCGGGCCTAGCCCGGAGTGATTGCGGCATGTTTTAGCGGACATGTTCGCTCCAGGAAGTATTGGCGCCGGATCCGTGAGCCCCAACGGAAGTTCGTTCGGGGCAATCCGCATCGGAAAAGGGGCATCTTTCACCTTGCCTAACCCTTTTCCGATGCGGTTCCCTCAAGCAATCCATTCGGAGGAGAGGACTGCTTAAGAAGCAATTTCGACACGCGCAGCATATCACACGTGGAGAAATTTTTATTCGGTAACCGGTGAACCCAGTGTAACAGATTGGGAAATGGGGGGTATTTGGGGGATGCCAGTGGGGAGTTGTTGGAGTTGGGTTGGTATGAGTTGATCGGCGGGGAGTTGGTGTTGAAGCCGCCGAAGAATCGAGCGCATATGGTGGCGGGGCTGCTGGGGAAGTGGTTGCTTGGCGTGTATGGGGCTTTGTTTGTACCGCAATGCCCGTCGATCGACGGGCATCCGGAGGACAATCCGACGAACGATCCGGCGCCGGACGTTGCTGTACTCCGTCGTTCTATACGGGAGCTTTCGTCGATTCCGGGGCCGGAGGATTTGTTGTTTGTGGCGGAGGTGTCGAGCACCACGTTGTCGTTCGACCTTACGGTGAAAGCCGGGCTGTATGCGCGGGCCGGGATTGCGGAGTACTGGGTGGTGGATGTGGAGGGGCGGCGGGTGATCGTGCACCGGCAGCCTGAGGGTGGGTTGTACCGGGACGTGGCGGCGTATGGGGCCGGAGAGCGGATGGCGACGCTGGGGGCGCCGGAGCAGACGATTCTGGTGGAGGAATTGTTCTAGACTGGCGGGGATGCCGGAGATACCTGTATTCGCGTGGGGCGGGGAATTGGATGGGGTTGCGGAGGCGGTGTGGGATGGCGCTGGATGCGCGATTGTGCGCGGGTTTCCGGTGGATGCTGAAGGCGCGCGGGAGTTGTATTTGGAGACGGCGGGGCGGCTGGGGCGGGTGGTGCCGCAGACCGTTGGCGGGACGCTGATTTATTCGGTGCGGGACGAGGGGTATTCGCTGGAACGGGACTTCGGGAAGGCGGGCGTCAGGACGTCGAAGACGACGTCGGCATTTGGGTTTCATACCGATTCGCCGTCGCGGATGGCGGGGCATACGCCGGACGTTTTGGGGTTGTTGGTTTTGCAGACGGCGCGGAGTGGGGGCGAGTCCATTTTTGTGGATGGGCGGGCGGTGTATCGGGCGATGCTGGCGGAGAGGCCTTCGTTTTTGGAGCGGCTGTGCCGGCCGTTTGCGGTGGACCGGCGGGCGGAGGTAACGGAGGGTGCGGCGCCGTTTTTGGATGTTCCGGTGTTTGCGTTGGCGCCGGTGTTTCAGGTGCGGTATTTGAGGCTGTACATTGAGAAGGGGGCGGAGTTGGCGGGCGTTTCCTTGACGGATTTTGAGCGGGAGGCGTTGGATTACTTTGAGGCCGTTTGTGAACGGCTGGCGGTGCGGATGGAGTTGCGGCGCGGAGATATACAGTTCCTGAACAACGTCACGCATTTGCATGGGCGGACGGCGTATGAGGACTATCCAGAGCCGGAACGGAAGCGGCACTATTTGCGGATTTGGGTGGAGCGGGAGGGCACGATTGGCCAAGAAAACGGTTGACGTTTATCAGGTCAAAGTGACACTGCGGGATACGAAGCCTCCGATTTGGCGGCGGTTGCTGGTACCGGCGGACATGACTTTGCAGCGGCTGCATCGCGTGCTGCAGACGGTGATGGGATGGGAAGACTGTCACCTGCACGAGTTTGAAATCGACGGGGAGAGGTTCGGGCCGCCGGATCCGGATGGCTTTGATATGGGTGGACCGCGTGTGCGGAACGACCGCACGGCGAGGCTGTCGCAGGTGTTGGGTGGGGAGGGCGCCAAGGCGCAGTATACCTACGACTTTGGCGATAGCTGGGAACACGCGATTGTGGTGGAAAAGGTGTTGGCGCCGGTTCCAGGTCTGAAGTATCCGGTGTGCGTGGGCGGGAAGCTGCATGGGCCGCCGGAGGACTGTGGCGGGGTGGGTGGCTATTACGACTTGCTGAAGGTTATTGCCGATCCAACGCACGAGGACCATGCTGATTTGTGCGAATGGCTGGGCGAGGGATTTGATCCGGAAGAATTCTCGCTGGAAGAAGTGAATCGGAAACTTCGCGGGCGAACCTTGGCTGCCGGTTGAGGAAACTGGAGGTGGCAATGACGGAACTGGGGAGCGTGTCGAGGAGCGATTTTAGACGCCGAAGAGGTCTTGTAGCTCGTCGTCGGTCAGCGGGTCGTCCCAGCCCTCTTTGAATTCTACCGTTCCGCGGGCGCTGTCGAGGACGGGCTTCTCTCGCTCAATCCGAACGAGTTTCACAAGCGGTTTGCCGGCCTTGGCAATGACTACATCCTCTCCCGCAAGAGCTCGCTCGATGAGCTTCGACAGGTGGGTTTTCGCCTCATGGATGTTTTCTGCCATGGCTTTCAGGTTAGTGTAGTCCGCAGGCTTGAGTAGAAACTACTTCGTCCGCAGTACGCTGATCAAGTTGGAAAAGCTGTCGGTCCAGATGCGGAAGCCTTGGGGCGCTTTCATATCCGTGCCGGCTTTGAGGTGCGATTCCTGGGCCTTGCGGGTGGCTTCGCTCATGACGACGATCCAGGTGGAGCCGTAGCAGACCTCGTCGCTGTCGTCGCGTTCGTCGGAGAATTCGAGCGCTACTTTGCCCGTTGCGTCGGCGCCGGTTTTGACGACGCCTTCGAGATCGAGATAACGATTCGAGATGTGTACGGCCAGCATGCCGTCCGGGTTCAGATGGCGCCAGTAGAGCTCCATGGCCTCTTTGGTGAGGAGGTGGACGGGGACGGAATCGCCGGAGAAGGCGTCGACGGCGAGGACGTCGAGCTTTAGCGGTTGCATGCGTTCGAGGCTTAAGCGGGCGTCGCCCAGGTGGACCTTGACGGCGGCGCGGGATTCGTTGATGAAGCTGAATTCGCCGCGGGCGAAATCGAGGACCATGGGGTTGATTTCGAAGATGTGATATTCGTCGCCGACGCGGCCGTAGGTGGCTAGAGTTCCAGTGCCGAGGCCGATGACGCCGACGCGCTGGGGCAGGAATTCGTTGCGCGCGGTGATGGCGGTGCCGACGCCGCTTTCGCGGCAGTAGTACGTCGTCGCTTCGCGGCGGCGTTCGGGATTCAGGTACTGCTGGCCGTGGTTGATGACGCCGTGGAGAAGCTGGCGGACGCGGGTCTTGTCGTTGAAGTCGCCTTCGTCCTCGATGCGGAGGGTGCCGTAGAAGTTGCGCTGGACGACGCGGTAGCCGGCGAGGAACTTCTTGGTGTCGTTGGTCCAGGCGCCGCCGTAGACGCCGAGGAGCGCGAGGAGCGTCGTTAGCACCGCGAGGCCTTTGCCTTTGAGGAGGAAGTCGCCGTAGCGGGCGGTGAGGGCGCCGAGCACGAGGGCGAAGGTCAGCCACCAGCCGAAGGGATATTCGTAGTAGGCGTTGAAGACCATGGGCGCGAAGAGGCCGACGAAGAGGCCGCCGAGCGCGCCGCCGACGGAGAGAGCGACGTAGAAGCTGGTGAGGTAGCGCGGGTGCGGTTTCAAGCTGGCGAGTTCGCCGTGGCAGACCATGGCGCAGACGAACATGGCGAAGGCGGTGGCGGCGATGCGCTGGACCATGGTGATGGCGGGCGCGCCGTCCATTTCAAACCAGACCATGCAGCCGAGCGAGACGGCGAAGAGCGGGAGCCAGAGCCAGCGCCAATAGATCTTCGACGTTTCGAACGTGAGGATGAACGACAGGAGATAGAGAACGAGCGGGACGATCCAGAGGAACGGGATCGAGGCAATGTCCTGTGTGAGGTGGGTGGTGACGGAGAGGAGCAGGACGGACGGGCAGGCGGCTAGGCCGACCCAGAGCAGGCGGCGGTTGAGCGTGGGCGGCGGCTCCTGCGCCTCCACTTCTTCGGCGGTGGCGATGGGGGCGACGTCGTCCTTCACACGCCAGGCGACGCCGGCGCAGACGAGCACGAACAGCGCGTAGCCGCCGGACCAGATGTAGGCCTGGCGGGTGGAATCGAGCGCGGGTTCGACGAAGAGCGGGTAGCTGATCAGCGCGAGGAGAGAGGCGAAATTGGACAGCGCGAAGAGCCGGTATGGCACGGCGCCGGCATTGGCGCGGGCGTACCAGGCTTGCATGAGCGGCCCGGTGGTGGAGAGCAGGAAGTACGGCAGGCCGATGGTGGCCGCGAGCAGGCCGAGGATGAGCAGCGCTGGGTTTTCCGCGCCCTGCGGCTTCCAGGCGACGCCGGGAATGATGGGCAGGGCGAGCAGACTGGCGACCAACAGGCCGATGTGCGTTTGCGACTGGCGCTTGGAGGGCAGCTTGTCG
>CANIFK010000048.1 GCA_947466555.1 Acidobacteriota bacterium
TCGACACGACTCTCCGCGACGGCACGCAAGGCGAAGCCGTCTCTTTCTCTGTCGAGGACAAGCTGATTATTAGTCAGAAACTGGATGACCTGGGAATTGACTACATTGAGGGCGGCTGGCCCGGATCCAATCCGAAAGACAAAGAGTTTTTTGCGCGAGCCAAGGACGAGCTGCGGCTGAAACATGCCAAGCTTGTCGCTTTTGGTTCGACGCATTTCGCGCGAAATAGCGTGGATACCGACCCTAACGTGCGGGAGTTGCTGGGAGCGGAAACGCCCGTTATCAGCATCTTTGGTAAGACCTGGGATTTCCATGTAACTCGTGCGTTGGGCATTACGCTTGAAGAGAATCTGAAGATCATCGCCAACACCGTCAGCTATTTGAAGCAGCATGGGCGAGAAGTCGTCTACGACGCCGAGCACTTCTTCGACGGCTACGCGGCGAACCCCGAATACGCGCTCCAAACGCTGCAGGCCGCGCATGACGCGGGAGCCGATGTGCTGTGCCTCTGCGACACCAATGGCGGAACCATTACCTCCAAGGTGCGGGAAGCGGTAGCCGTCGTTCGGGCCCGGTTTAGTGGCGTGATCGGCATTCATCCCCACAACGATTCCGATGTGGCGGTAGCGAACGCACTGGCCGCGATCGAAGCCGGAGCAACCCACGTGCAAGGGTGCATGAATGGCTACGGAGAACGCTGCGGAAACGCCAATTTGGCGTCCGTTATCGCTAATTTGGAACTGAAATTAGGCTACGAAACTATTGGGCGGGAGAAGCTTTCAGGGCTAACCGGCGTGGCGCGTTTCATCGCCGAACTGGCCAACCTCCAGATCCCGAACGGCCAGCCGTACGTCGGTCAGAGCGCGTTCGCGCACAAGGGCGGCGTACACGTGAGCGCAGTACTGAAAGATTCGGCCACTTACGAACACGTACGGCCGGAGACGGTGGGCAATCGCCAACGTGTGTTGGTGAGCGATCTGTCGGGCCGCAGCAACATCTTCTACAAGCTGAAGGAACATGGCCTGGAAGAGAAGCTGAATGAAGATTCCCGCAAGTACCTGCTCGAGAAGATCAAGCAGATGGAGTTTGAGGGCTACGAACTGGAAGCGGCTGAAGGCACCTTCGAACTGATGGTGCGAGAGGCGCTGAACCCTGGCAAGAACTTCTTCCAGGTCGTTAGCTTCGATGTGACGACGAAGATGGGCCGCAGCGGTGGCTCGTTGACTATGGCGACGCTTTCGCTCCAGGCCGCCGACGGTCTGCACACGGAAACCGCCGTGGGTAACGGCCCGGTGAATGCATTGGATTTGTGTCTGCGCGAGTGCCTGGTGGGCAACTACCCGGCGATCAAGAACGTCAAGCTCACCGACTACAAAGTGCGCGTGATCGATTCGAAGAAAGGCACGGCGGCAAAGGTTCGCGTGCTGATTGAATGGAGCGATCAGAAGCGTTCCTGGGCCACGGTTGGGGTCTCCGATAACGTCATCGAAGCCAGCTGGAAGGCGCTTGTTGACGCGATCCGGCTGGAGTTGATGCGCCTTTCCGATAAGGACGATGCGCTGGAGAAAGCAGTCGAAGATTACTGCTGGGGTGTCTAGAGCGACTCGCCGTCGGCGCCCAGCAGAATGCGCCGGATGAGCTTGATGGGGATCGCTCCCTGACGAACAAAATCAGAATGGAAACGGGCCAGGCTAAATGCCTGGCCTTTTTGCTGTTTGTAGTCCTCACGTAGCTTGTACACCTGCAGTTTGCCGAGGGTGTAGTAAAGGTACGTCGGGTTGTAGGCGCCACGACGGGACTCTTCGTAGGCGTTGGCCGGCTCCTGGAACCCCTTCTCGACGAATACTTTTGCCCCCTGCTCCACGGTCATGCCTTGTGTGTGGAGCTTGATTCCGACGACATAGCGGCAGTCCCGCAGCAGCGCCTCGGAAAGCTGCGCGAGTTGCATCTTCGGATCACCGTTGCCATAACCCTCCTCCAACATCATCTGCTCGGTATAGTGCGCCCACCCTTCGGCGTTGCTGCTCGCCGAGTATAGCTTGCGCGTCATCGTCGGAAATTGATTCGCAAAGATGAATTGGGTGAAGTGGCCGGGGAAGACTTCGTGGATGGTAATGACGTCCATTACAGGTTTGTTGTAAAGACGCAGGTGCTCCTCTTTGTGCTTCGCATCCCATTCCTTTTCAGGCGGCGTGACGTAGTAGAAAGCCTCCGTAGCATTGGACTCATAGGCGCCGGGGGAATCCATTGACGCAAAGCTGCCGGAGCGCGCGTAGGGCGGGGTCTCCTCGACAAGCGGGTAACCGCCGGTGGGGAGATCGATGATCTTCCGGTCGACGAGAAATTTGCGAATGCTCGCCAGGGTGCGGCGAGTGGCAGGAATGAGGTCGGCTTCGGTGGGATGGTCATTCGAGATGGCGGCCATCACTTCGGCAGGGCTTTTCGTGGGATCGATACGTCGAGCCGTTTCCACGAAGGCCTTGTAGTCCTTTTCCAAGTTGGCTTCCCCGATGGCGAGCACGCGATCGAGCGGCGTATCGACCATTTCCTCGAAGCGCAGTTTGCGGGCGAAGCGTTCGGGGCCGATGGCGTAGCGCCCGTTGGAACGGGGCAGGAGATCGGACTTCAACCACTCGGCTGCATTGGTCATGGCGGCAACGGCGCCATCGTTGGCGGCGGTAAACCGCGCAAGGGCAGTGGCGTCCCCGGTGGCGGCGTCCTTCGCCCACGTGGCAACGGTGTCCTTGTAGAAACCGACCGAACCGGAGGCCATCCGTATGGCAAGATCGGTGAACTCCTTGGGCGGATTCGAAACGTTCGCCTTCATCGCGGCAATGACTTTCGGAATTTCGCCCAAGCGACTGATAACAGATTCCAACCGCTTCCGCTTTGGCGCAAAGCTGCGCTTCATCAATGCGTCGATAGCGCCGCCGGGCGAGCCAACGTACATCATCGGATTGGATTTCCAGCTTTGCACTTCGCGCAGTTCCACCATTTCGGCGCGGATGGCGGAGCGGAGAATCTCGGCGTCAATCGTTTCATCGGCGGTCAAACCATCGAGATATTGCAGCTTTTCGAACAGCTTGTCCAATTCGGCGTCACGAGCATGCAGCGCCGCCAGCGAGTAGTCTTCAAGCCGGCCGTCATAGTCGTGCACACCCACGCCCGTGGCGATGGAAGGATTGGCGCGCAGCCATTTGCTCCAGTATTCTTCCTCAAACCGGGCAAACCGGCCCGAAGAGCCGCAGGAGGAAAGCAACACGAGAACGGAAAACAGGAGGAAGCAGCAGCGCATTTCATCATGATCGCATTTACAATAGAAGGGACGTGGGCGCGTAGCTCAGTTGGATAGAGCATCAGCCTTCTAAGCTGAGGGTCGCAGGTTCGATCCCTGCCGCGCCTACCAGATATATTCCTGTGTCCGGCACTTTTCCCACCTCACCCAATCCGGTTGTCCGCGTGCGTGTTGGTATCGCCGACGCGGCGCCGCGAGACTATTCGTTCACCCAAACATTTCGAATCGGCCGCGTGGCCGAGTGCGAATTGTGCATTGAAGATCCCCACGTCAGCCGGCAACACGCGACCGTAGCCTTCGCCAACGGGCAGTGGTGGGTTCAGGACAATAACAGCGCCAACGGCGTATGGGTGGACGGGCAGCGAGTGCAAACAGTGGCGATCGGCCAAAAGATCTCGTTCCGCCTGGGCGTGCAAGGACCGTGGGTGATGATGGCCGTTGAGACACCCGCGCCGCAGCCGCAGGTGCAGGTGCCGGCCCAGCCCGAACCGGTCATGGGCGGCGAAACGCGCATGATCGCCAGCTACACCGATAAGTACCTGACGGGCAACACCGATGCCCCGGCCGGCGAGCGGACAATGATGATCCGCAAGGCGTTCACGCAGGTGCAGAAGAAGCAGAAGCGGAAATATGGCTGGGTGGTTGGCGGCTTGGTCTTCCTGCTGTTGGGTGTCGGCGGGTTCGCCTGGTACCGGGACCAGCAGGTGCGCAAGCAGACGGCGATGGCGCAGGAGCTGTTCTACTCGATGAAGTCGATGGACGTCGACATCGCGAACGTGGAGCGCCTGGTGGCCGAAACCGGCGGCGCGCAGGGTGCCGAGCAGATCCGCAAATTCCGCGAACGGCGGACCGCGATGGAAGGTCAGTACGACAAGTTTCTGTCCGGCCTGAAAATCTACGACCAGAAGCTCTCCGAGGAAGATCGGCTCATTCTCCGGATGGCTCGCGTCTTCGGCGAATGCGAACTGGCGGCCCCGCCCGAGTTCATCGCGGAAGTGAAGAGCTATATTGCCAAGTGGCAGTCGTCCTCCCGCTACAAAACCGCGGTTGACCGGGCAATCACCAATGGCTACAACGTCCGCATCGCCAAAGAATTTCTGGACCGCGGCCTGCCGCCGCAGTTCTTCTATCTGGCCATGCAGGAGAGTAACTTCGAGCCGTTGATCAGCGGACCGATGACCTACATGGGCCACGCGAAAGGCATGTGGCAGTTCATCCCCGAAACCGGCCAGAAATATGGGTTGAAGACAGGCCCGCTGTTCGAGTTCCCCAGGCCCGATCCCGGCGACGATCGCCACAACTGGGAGAAGGCCACCGTTGCCGCGTCGAAGTACATCAAAGACATCTACTCCACCGACGCGCAGGCATCCGGCCTGCTGGTAATGGCCTCCTACAACTGGGGCGAACATCGCATCATCAAGCTATTGCAGACCATGCCCGCCAACCCGAAGGAACGCAACTTCTGGCAAGTGCTGGCGAAGTACAAAGACAAGTGGCCGCAGGAAACTTACGACTACGTCTACTACATCTTCTCTGCCGCCGTGATCGGCGAAAACCCCCGATTATTCGGCTTCCCGTTCGACAATCCGCTCGCGCACCTGGAAAAGCGCTAGCGCAGTTCAGAGACCGGGCCGTCGACATCGCGCAGGCGAAGCAGCACACCCTTGCGCGCTTCCAGATCGGCTTCCGGCAGATTAAAACTCGCCGCCGCCATTCGCTCCACCGTCTGCTTCTTACCGATCTTCTCGCCCGTTCCGATCGATACTGCTAACTTATCGCCCAGCGCCGGCAGAGCCGGAAACAGGCTCTTGGCGTCCACTTCCGGCACAAACTGGCCAATCTCTTTCCGGCCATCGGCGAGCGTGACTTCCACTTCAATCGTCTTCACAACGAAGGGATAGTCCGCCGGATTGGACGCCCGGAAATCCAGGACGACAACGGTTCGCGTAGGGCTCAACGCCGCTACGCGCGTTTTGCGCAGGCTGCCCTGCAACTCCAAATGCGCGCCACGGCTGGCGAACAACCCGCCGCCCACCATGGCGCCAATCACCAACAACCCAATGCCCGCACAGATCAGTAGCGTTCGATTGGGCATGGCCACAGCCTAAGCGTTCCGCTTTTCGGCAATGCGAATCATCTCTTCCATACACTGGTGCGAACGCTGAATGAGCTGTTCACCGAAGATGTGGCATTCCAGGCCGATCTGCCCGGTGTAGCCGTCCTTCTCGAGCGCGGAGTAGATGGCAGACCAATCCAAATAATCTTCCTTGAACTCTTTCAGGATGCTCTTGCCCTTCACCTGTACGTTCCAGATCTTCTTCTTCGGCAACAGCGCGTAGCCGTGCGGGAAGACCTCTTCTTTCAAGTGATGACCGTTCAACGGATCCCAATTGATGCCGAACGCTTTCGAGGGAATCGCTTTCATCGCCGCCGCCAACTCGTCGCAGCGGCCGACATTGCACGCCACTTCGTTTTCCAGCAGCAGCTTCACGCCTTCCTTCTCGGCCACTTTTACCATCGGCCCCAGAGCGTCGTACACCCGCTGCATGGTCTGTGCCGGATCGGCGGTACGCAGGAATGCGAAAATCCGGATCTTGTCGCAGCCCAGAATCTGGGAGGCGCGAATGTTCTTCTGCAACGTCTCCATGCGGGTATCGAAGCTGTGCTGGTCACGTGCAACGCGCTTGGCCTTTTGCTCCGGAGTCTCCGGGCGCTGCTTCGCGTAATCGGTCCCAGGGAACGCAAATTTACATTGTCCCGAGTTGAAGAAGGACACTTTGACGCCATGATCGGCGAACTCTTTGGCGGCCTCTTTGAGCTGTGCTTCAGGCATTTCAGCGTAGTGAATCTTGGCACCGGGAACCTGCCGCACTTCCAGATACCGGAGGCCGAATTTCTTAGCAAACTCGAAGTTTTCCGCGGGCGTCTTGCCGCTTTCATCGGTGACCGTGGCCAATCGGCTCCGATCGAGTTTCGCGGTCTTGGCGAAGAGCGAAGACGCGGTCAATCCGAGGCCAGCAGTGAGTAATTGTCGACGATCCATCAGAGGCAGGGTACCACAGCCCGGGCCTCAGTCGCCCATCAAACGGCCGTAACCGCTCAACCCCGGCATGTGGTCGCAAATGGCCTTGATGGAAGCCGTCAGCGGGATGGCCAACACGAGTCCAATGCCCCCCCACAGGAAGCCCCAGAACATCAGGCCAACGGTAACAGCGAGCGGATTCAGGTGCACCCGAGAGCCAACCAGTTTGGGGTAGAGCAGGTTCAACGCCAGCAAATGGAAGAAGGCGACCGTTGTACCGATGACCAGGTAATCGGCAACGTTGTCATAAACCGTCAGCGCCGCCAGGTACGGCGGGATGATTGCCAGAGGCAGGCCGATGTAGGGAACCAGACTGAGGAACCCGCTCATGGGCCCGACGATCAGCCAGTACGGCACCTTGACGACCCAGAAGAAGCCCATCGAAACCAGTGCCAGCAGCAGACCGAGAATGAAGTTCCCAACCACGTAGGCGCGCGCCATGCGTGCGATGCCATCCAGCGTAGCGGCAGCGATGCCTCGCGATTCGCCCTGAAAAACGCGCAGGAAATTGTGCACAAAGTGGTCCCGCCAACTGAGCATGAAATAGACCAGAAACGGCACGAACGAAGCCATCAGCAGAATGTCGTAGAACTGGTGCCAGTTCTCGTAGAGGTACTCCACAATCGGCGAGCGCTCCGACTTAATGCGCACCTCCTGCACGGGCGGCGGTAACAACGGCGCCATCGGAGGATCGGTGGCACGCCGACGGCGGGCCGACTGCTGCTTCTGCGCTTCGGCCTGCTGCTGCGCCAATCGCTCCTGATCGCGCACGCGGCGCGGGGTCAAAAGATCGTTGGCCGTCTTCTCGAAGGACTCCACCTCCACCATCACTTTTTCGGTGATTTGACTGATGCGCTGACTATACGTGGGCATTTCGTCCCAAATGCCTGCGGCCTGCGAATAGGCAAGGAGCGCACCCGAATACAGCAACACCAACGCCAGGCTGCACACCAGAAAACTAGCGAAGCCGCGCGGCAGACGCATACGCATAAACAGGTTCACCACCGGTTCCAAAATGAAGGCGATGAAGATGGAGAGCAGCAACGTGACGATGAACAGGCGTCCGAAATAGAGCAGCGCCGTCAAAACGCCGAAGGTGAAAAGGACCCCTCCGGTGTTGCGGATCTGAACTATGGAAGGGGAAGATGTGTCCTGAACCGCCAAGGTGCCCCGCTATTCCGTTACTTTAGCATGATGCCCGAAATGGGAAACTATAATTGAAGGAAATGCGGATTCTGGCGGTTGATTATGGGCGAAAACGAATCGGGTTGGCGATCAGCGACCCTCTTGGAATCATGGCCCACGGTATGGACACGTTGCATCGCCGCAGCCTGCGGAAGGACCTGGCGCAGTTGCAGGACATCATCCGCAAGCAGGACGTGCGACTGCTGGTGGTGGGGAATCCAATTCATCTGGACGGAACGCCCAGTGAGATGAGCGTGGAGGCAGAGGAATTTGCCGCCCGTTTGGCCCAAAACGCCGGAGTGCCCTACCGTATGTGGGATGAGCGAATGACGTCCCAGGAGGCCGGGCACCTGTTACGCGAAACCGGGCGAACGGTGCAGCGCGACGGCGGCGTGGATCAATTGGCCGCGCAGATCATTCTGGACAGTTTCCTGGCGGCACAATGAAGCGGGCGCTACTCTTTCTGGTGGTGTTGCTGGCCATCGCCGCCGCGGCGATCGGCTTCACATTAGGCCGCCCGTTCCAGGGCTTTCAAACAGAGAGCTTCGTCGAGTTCCCCAAAGGCACCGGCAGCATGGAGATGGCCCGCCGTCTGGCTGACGCGGGCGTAATCCCTACCCGCTGGCACCTTCTCGCCGCGCGCGCCCTCCGGCCGAACCAGCGCTGGCAGGCGGGCGAGTATCGTTTCCATAAAGCCGCCACGGTATGGGAGGTGGCCGACCGCCTGCGCCGAGGTGACGTCTACCTGGTCGAACTCCGCATCCCGGAAGGCTACAACCTTTACGACGTGGGCGCCGCCATCGAGCAGGCTGGCCTTGTCAAGGCGAAGGACTTTCTGACGGAAGCGCAGCGCCCCGCCCTGATTCGGGACCTCGCGCCACAGGCGCCTTCACTCGAAGGGTTTATCTTCCCCTCCACCTATCACGTCCCCAGGAAGATCACGGCGGAAGCCCTCTGCCGGCTCTTCACTGATCAGTTCCGCAAGGAGTGGAAGGCGGCCGGCGGCGGTGGCAATGTCTTGGCCACCGTCACCCTGGCGTCCTTGGTGGAAAAGGAGACCGGCGCAGGCGAGGAACGGCCAGTCGTCGCCAGCGTCTACCAGAACCGCCTGCAAAAGGGCATGAAGCTGGATGCCGACCCCACGACGATCTACGCCGCCATGTTGGAAGGCGTCTGGCGGGGGACCATCTACCGTTCCGATCTGCAACGAGTACACCCCTACAACACCTACGCCGTGGCCGGGCTCCCGCCCGGGCCAATCGCCAATCCGGGACGCGCGGCCATCGCGGCGGCCCTCAAGCCGGCGACAACGGAATTCCTCTATTTCGTCGCCAAGGGTGACGGTACCCGGCGGCACAACTTCTCCAAGAACTATGCCGACCATCAGCGCGCCGTGATCGCCTGGCGGAAGGGCAAAGGGACGTGAGCCATGCCGTCGCGGCAGGGGAAGCTGGATGCATGGCTCGCCGCACGGGCGCCGGGCGAAGTGGGACCGGCTGATATCGAAACGCTGCTACGACTGTTGACGCCGGTAACGGAATCGGACCTGCGACGGCTGCTGCGGGCCTCGGGAGCACCACTACACCCGCTTGCGGCAGGCGTCGATCAGGCCTCGTTCACGACGCTCCAAGACTCCCTGCTGGCGCTAGCCACCTGCTACGAAGATGGTACGGCGGACGACAAGCGCGCAGCCCGGCGGATCGTCATTACCGCCAAAGACCACGCAAAACTCGCGGCGCGCAGCCAGCACGTCTCTCCGGACAAGCGCACCGAAAAGGAGGAAATGGCCACGTGGTTGCTCACGTGGCTGGAAAACCCGGTTGTCTTTCCGCTGTGGGCGGAGTTGCGGGCGAAGGCACTCGGGCTGGATTGAAGTGCATCGAAAGTTACCTCCGTATCATCTGAGAGGAGTCGAGTGAAAATCCTATTGACGCAGGGTGCACTCGCCCGTTTATACTCGTGGTTTCGTACCTGCCGTGCAACGCGCCGAATCAACAGTACCGCCATCCATCCTCAGCGGCAATCGGGACCTCTCCGATCCGTTGGCGCCCCGGCGTGAAGCGGCAATGTTCTATGGCCTGTTCCTGCGCGGCCACAATGTGGACTCGCTCCGGCGGGATATCGATGTCCCCGTGGAACTACTGAAAAAATGGGCCCACGGCCGCCAATACGATCACGACAATTTCCGCGAGAACCTGAAGCAGCTCTATCATTACCGCAAGCAGGTCCTGGCGATTTTCGATCAATTGGTCCTTAACGAACCACACCGCGCCCGCGTACAGTAGAAGAATGAGACTGCCGCTGTATCAGGTGGACGCTTTTACGGAGCGTCGATTCGCGGGCAATCCCGCCGCCATTTGTCCGCTGCCGAAGTGGCTGCCGGACGCGACACTGCAAGCCATCGCCGCGGAAAACAATCTGGCCGAAACCGCCTATTTCGTGGCGGAGCCCGATGGCTACCGGCTGCGCTGGTTTACGCCCGCAGTGGAAGTGGACCTCTGCGGCCACGCCACCTTGGCGGCGGCCTACGTGCTCATGAATTGCCTCGGTTTCGGCGGAGACCAAGTCACTTTTCACAGCCGCTCCGGCCCGCTCACCGTCGCCCACTCCGGCGAAATGTTCACGCTCGACTTCCCTTCCCGGCCAGGCGAGCGGCGACCGATTGACCCTGCGATCACGGCGGCGCTCGGCGCAACGCCAATGGAAATCCTCGCCGCCCGGGACACCATGTGCGTCCTTGCCACGGCAGCCGAAGTCAAGGCGCTGCAGCCAGACATGACTGCCCTGAAACAGTTGGAGCCCTGGGCGTTGATCGTCACCGCGCCCGGCGACGATTGCGATTTCGTTTCGCGCTTCTTCGCGCCCAAACAGGGGATTGACGAGGATCCCGTCACCGGCTCCGCCCACTGCACGCTCACGCCTTACTGGGCGGCGCGGCTCGGCAAAACGAATCTCTTTGCCCGTCAGGTTTCGCCCCGCGGCGGCGAACTGTGGTGCGAGGATCGCGGCGACCGTGTTCGCATCAGCGGCCACGGCGCGCTGTATTTGACCGGGTTTATCGAGGTCGACTGACGTCGATTTCGAGCGACAACCGAAACCACGGCCAATGCGAGCGGACGCGCGCCCGTGGCGCCAGTATGCTCAATTCGGCCGGCGTAAACGCGGCGTCCACACTGATCACGCCGTCGTGAACCGTCAGGGGATGCCAACCCAGAAAACGGGTCGCCGGGAGAAATCCGCGAGACACGGGATGTCGATGTAGATCGACCGCGACCACCGCCAACCGTGCCGACTCTTCGCAATTGGCGAGAATTCGCCGCACCTCGTCATCCGTGAAATGGTGCAGGAAGAGACTGCTCAACACGATGTCGACACTCCGCGGCCGCACCGGCCAAACGAACACATCGGCCGCCACCCGTGCACCCCGGCCCTTCCGCAACAACCTTTCGGCGCGGTCCATCGCCACGAATCGTGCTCGCGGGTAGCGCGCCGCCAGCCACCGCAGCGTCTCGCCGTCGGCCGCTCCAACATCCAGCACCAGCGCATCCGGCTGGCGCCGCAGGTAAGGATCCAGCACCTTGGCCAGCGCCCGGTTCCCCCCAAACCACCGATTGATACGCGACAAATCGCGCAGGTTCATGGCGACATCAGCGGCCGAAGCCGAGTCCATCAGTTCCGGTTGCAGAGTGCGTGCCATGATAGTGGGGATATGGATATTGTGACAGGCAACATCGGTTGGATCGAGGTCGTGTGCGGACCGATGTTTTCAGGCAAAAGTGAGGAACTCATCCGCCGGCTGCGCCGCGCGAAAATCGCCCGCAAACGAGTGCAGGTTTTCAAGCCCGTTCTCGACGACCGCTACTCCGCCGACGAAATCGTCTCCCATTCCGACTGCCGCATGCCGTCACAAGTGATAAAAGATGCGCGCGAAGTTCTGAATCTTCTCGATTGGCGTACCCAGGTCATCGGCTTCGACGAGGCGAATTTCCTCGGCCCGAACCTCGTCGAAATCGCCCAGCAATTGGCCGACAGCGGCAAACAAGTGCTCATCGCCGGGCTCGATACGGACTACCTTGGCCGCCCATTTCCGCCCATGCCGGAACTCCTCGCCCTGGCCGAGTCCATCACCAAAACCCTAGCCATTTGCATGCGTTGCGGCAATCCGGCCAAGCACACGCAGAGGCTGGTGGAGAGTGAAGAACTCATCGTCGTCGGCGCCACGGGGATGTACGAAGCCCGCTGCCGCCGCTGCTTCGAACCGGGCATTCCCAAGCAGGAGTACCTGGAGTTCGCCAAGCCTGGGCGCGACCGTCACACTGTGTGAAACAGCGTTGGAACGCAACCCTCCGCAACCGCATCTCACTGTACAGACGGGTGATAGACTGATAAGACTGTCAACCGCGTCCGCGGTCATTCCGGTGTTTTGCCCAATAGTGGTACAGGAGGTCTTCCGAACGTGAACCCAAATCAACCTGGCTATATGCCCCCCCCGCCCGCGCCCAGCGGTGGCGGAGGTCTCAAGATTCCGATCCTGTTCGGATCCGTCCTGGCGCTCCTCGGCGCCAATGTCTACCTGTTTACCCAGCTCGACAAAACCAAGAACGACGTAAAGGCGCTGCAGTCTTCACTCAAGACGGAAATCCAGGAGGTCCAACAGACCGCCGCCGTCTCCACACGCGCCAGCAAGCAGTATGTCAGCGAACTGAAGGACGACCTGGAAGCCGCCCGCCGCGCACAGGCAATGGCTGTTGGCCAGGCCAAGCTCGATGCCGAGAAGAAGGTCCAGGAACTCGAAAAGACCCTGAAGCAGGAAACCAAGGCGGTTGAAGGCGCATTGACGTCGAAGATCACCGAAGTGAAGGAACAGACCGCTGCCGTGAACTCCAAGGTCGGCGAAGTGTCCACCGAAGTGGGCGCGGTGAAGAGCGATGTCGCCAGCACCAAGACCGAACTGGAAAAGACCATCGGCGACCTGAAGCGCGTCCGCGGCGACCTGGGCGAGCAGAGCGGCCTGGTAGCGACCAATGGTAAGGAACTCCAAGCGCTGAAGGCGCTCGGCGAACGGAACTACTTTGAATTCCGCCTGCCTAAGGCCAAAATGCCGCAAAAGGTGGGCGATGTGCTGCTCACGCTGAAGAAGACGGACCAGAAGAAGAACAAGTTCACCATTGAACTGGTGGCCGACGACAAGAAGGTGGAAAAGAAGGACAAGTCCATCAACGAACCGTTGCAGTTCTACACGTCCAAGGCCCGTCAGCCCTACGAAATCGTGATCAACGAAGTGGGCAAGGACCTGATTGTCGGCTATCTGGCCACCCCGAAAGTCCAGAACGCCCGCAACTAAGCAATCGTTATTCGTTCGCTAAAGGCAGGGAGGAGACGAAAGTCTTTTCCCTGCCTTTTACTTTGATGGGTCCCGCACCGCCCTGCAACGTCAGCAGGTAGGGATTCCGGATGGCCGCAACGATCGCCTCCACGCTGCCCACCTCGCGCAACCAGAACGCCGCCCCGCCTGTCTGCTTCGCCATGCCGGGAAAACTCCATCGCCCGGACCCGTGCAGGTAAACTGGATACAAGGCAATCCCCTTCTCCCGCGCCGCATGAATGACGCCACTTTCCGTCGCCCGGTTCGGCCCCTCGACCCCCGCCGTCAACAGCACAACAACTTTCCGATACCCGCCCGCCGGAAATCCCGTATCCAACGCCGTCAACAGTGAATCCAACATTCGCGGATCCCCGCCAAACCGCATCTCACCCAGCGCCTTTCCCACCGCCGCCCGGTCGCCAGTAAACGCCGTAGCGCACCCCTGGAACGGAGCCAGCGCCACCACATCCCGCGGCGTCAACCGCGCCACAATCTCGCCCGCCGTGCGCCGCAATCCATCGCCCGCAGCCGAGTTGTCTAACACCAACAACACCGCCAGCGGCTCTTTCGCCGCCGCCACAGCCATCACTGGCGATGGCGCCAGAAAATCCGCCGCCGCCAGCCCCGAAACGGGCAACCCGCTCTCCGGGTCCAGCACCGTCACCAACACCCGGACCGCAGCCAGCAGCGCCCCGGCAACCATGCTTATTTCCCCTGCTTGGCCGGTGCCGCGTCCTTCTTCGGCGGATTGTTATTCACCCGCACCTTCACGCCCGTATCGAGCTTGGCCTGCTGCGAAAGCGCCACTTCTTCGCCATCCGCGATGCCTTCCAGAATCTCGACATCGGTCTCGAAACGGTCACCCAACTTCACTTCGCGCGACTCCACCACCCCATCCTTCACAACGAACGCCTTGTTGGCGCCCATCACGTAGTACACCGCGCGCTGCGGTAACACCGTCACCTTTTCCGAATGCGACGTCGGCACATGCGCCTTGGCGTAGGAACCGGACTTCAGCTCGCCAGCCGCATTCGCTACCAGCACCTCGGCCACAAAGGTGCGCTTGGTCTGGTCCACAGTCGGCGAGATACGCCAGATCTTCCCCTGGAACTTGCGTACCTGGAACGCTTCCACGCTGATATCCACCAACTGGTTCAGCTTGATCCACGGCGCCTGCCGCTCCGGAATCTCCACGCGCAACCGGATCGGGTCGGTTTTCACCAGCACAAACAGCGGCGTATTCGCCCGCAGGAACTGGCCAACTGTCACCTGCCGCTCTTTCACAAACGCCTTAAACGGCGCCTTCACCGTCGTATCGCGCAACTTCTTCCGCTGCAAA
>CANIFK010000049.1 GCA_947466555.1 Acidobacteriota bacterium
CGCCCGCCGCACCTCCCGCGGCTCCGCCGGCCGGTGAGTTCACTCGGATGTTTACGGCTCCGGCCGCCGGAAGTATTCCCCCGAAAGCGCCCGAACCTCCAAAACCGCCCAGCGCCCCCGCGGCGCCGCCCGCCTCTGGCGGCGGTGAGTTCACTCGGATGTTCACCGCTCCCGGACCGTCCGTTCCTCCACCCGCCGCCCCGCCGGCCGCACCTCCCGCAGCGGCATCCAACGATTTCGCAAGCATGTTCAACGCGCCGCCGCAGGCTCCACCTGCGCAGGGCGCTCCGAATGCTCCTGGCGAATTCACCCGCATTTTCAACTCCCCCTCCGGGACAACGCCCAGCCTGCCCTCCACCCCTCCGCCGTCCAGCGGGCTCCCTTCGGCAGGTGGCAGCCAGCCCGGCGAATTCACCCGGATGTTTAATTCCGGTGGTTCGTCTCCAACAGGCCCAACCGGCGGCGCGCCATCGACGCCGTTCGCATTCCCGCCGCAAGGCCCCACGCCAAGTAAGCCGCACGGTGCGCCGGGCGAGTTCACCCAGATTTTCGGCGGTCCCGGCAGCGGCGCCCCTTCCATGGCGCCACCGAGCGCGCCACACACACCTCCCCCTGCTTTTGGCGGGCCTCCGGCAGCCAGTGCCACGCAGGTGTTCACCATGCCTCCGGGCGGTGGTGGCTTCGGCGGTGCGCCCGGTGGCGGCGCTGCGCCTCCTTCAGGCCCAAGCGAATATACGCGCATGTTCATGTCCCCTGGGGCCGGTGGCCCTCCTGGAGCGGCTGGCGGCCCACAGGGTGCCGGCGGCGGCGCTGGCGGTGGCGTGATGGGCGCTCTTGGCGGCATGGCCAACGTCCAAGGTCCGACGTTCGGCGCCCCCCAATTGACCGGCCCACAGATGAGCGGCCCACAGGTCTATATGCCGCAGGTCGGCATGGGTTCTGATGGGTTGAATTTCACGCCGGGCAGCGTCAGCGCACCGCAAATGACGGGGCCCTCGATGTCTGACCCCTACGTCAACGCGCCGCAGATGAACATCAACACCCCGACATTCCAACCCGGAATGCCGCAGGCTCCGCAAATGCCCCAAGGCATGCCTGGCGGAATGCCGCAGGCCGCACCGGCGAACAACAAGATGATCTTCATCGCCCTTGGCGTTCTGCTGCTGGTCGCGATCGTCGTCGTCGTTGTTTTCGCGATGAAGAAATAATCGGTTGCCGGGAGCGGGTTAGCCCGCTTCCGGCAACAAGATGATCAGTTCCAGACTCGGCGCTGGCAGATCGCCGGGAACATACGCAGCCAGGTTCCGCGCTCGCGTGATGGCTTCCCATGCGCCGCCGCTCATGCCTACGCTGAAGTACTGGCAGTTCAACTTCACGGGCACCGCGCTTGGCGGTTTCGGCACGTGCGTCAACGATACGCCCGGCAGCGCCTGCCGCACCAGATGCTCGATGTGATTGGCCGAACAGACCTTGACCAGATAGGGCGTTTTTGCGATCAGGTCGCCTTCGTTCATATCCGCTGAAATCGCCAGATACATGCGCGTGTTTTTCAGGAACCGGTCCTCGGCCAGAGGTGTGCCGTAGATGGAGGGTTGCAGCAGCTTGAGCGGCAGGGACACGAAATTGCTGGGGACCACGGTTTCCAGAAGCGTTCGGATTTGTTCATCCAGTTCCGTGAAGCAACCGCCCAGATTGTCGTGATCGTACTTCGGCAGATCCCGCGGGTGCAGGTTCAGGGAAAACGTCGTGAGCGCACCGGCCAGCGAAACCATCGTTTCGTAGAGGGCTTCCGGGTGGCCGCGGCGAACTTCCAGCAGATGCTGGAACTGCGGAAAGTGCGAGTTGATCGTGTACAGAAGCCAGAAGTTGGCAATGTCGGCAGTGCCGAAATCGGCCAGACTCAAGTTCTTCTGCCGGCGTTGATTGGCCAGCAGCGAGCTCTTCGCGCTCAGAATTTCAATCAGCCGGCGCGTCAACGCCAGCAGGTATTCCGTGCCGGTAATGTCGAGCGTTGGCGGAACAAACTTCTGGTCCACGTCCAGCGTTCCGGTCGGGTTGCGCTTGATGCGCGCGAAGCGAATCGTCGAGTACCCGTCCAGCGATTCATTGCTGGTAAGAATGCGGAAATTCTTCCGCGCCACCTGCACCGGCTTTTCGTTCAGCCCGTTGTTTTCGTCCCGCAGCATGGCTACTTCGGAGAAGTAGCGGGTGCCGGAGTCCTTCCGCGTCGCGAGCGAAATGTTCAGCCCAGGAATCCGCTGATCGGGGATGCATAGGAACACGTCGAGCTCGTTCTGGTCGATATCGAACGCCTCGGCGAGCGGCTTCGGCGGTGGCGGAGAATCGGGGGCGGGAATGTCGAACGGCATCCCGTCGGGAAAAATTCCCGTCGCCGATGCGATGGCGATGTTCCCTGCCGCCAGTTGCTCATGGTCGATCCGAACATGCCCGAAACCCCACGGGCGGAAGCTCAGCGCTTCGGTGTGAAACCGTAGCGTGCTCTCAATAAATCGATCTTGCGTCTGCAAATGCTGGGGACTCAGAAAAGTCCCCTTCATCCAGATCACCGGCTGCAATTGCCTCATACCGACTCCAAAGGTAACACGCGCAATCGCCCGGCTTAGAGCGGCAGAATTTCTTCGCGATCCGGGTTATAGTTCAGCCGCCGTTTCTGCACGTAGGCGACGTTGCCCAAGTGCGACGCGGCTGCTGAACGGTGCCCGATCTGCACGTCGGCATTCGGCAGTTTGCGGGACCGGCAGCAGTCCAGGAAGTTCTGCACGTGATCGATGGTCTGATCCTTCGTGTAGGGAACTTTGATGGGCTGAGCGCCCCTTTCCGCGGAGAGGAATTCGTATCCCTGCCGGGTGATGTAGAGTTTCCCATCGGTGCCACACATTTCGACGGCCGCGCCCTTAATTCCCGGCGCCAACGTGGCTTCGAAAGTCGCCACCCACTCCTTGGGGTATTCCAGCAACACGTTGATCGTGTCCGGCGCCGTGCGCCCGTCTTTGTAGTGGTAGACGCCGCCGGCGGCGCTCGCCGAAATCGGGTTGTCCTGGCCCATGAACATGTGGACCACGTCGATCCAGTGTGTGAACAAATCGGTGACTTGCCCACCACCGAAATCCAGGTATGCCCGGAAGTTGAAGTACTGTTGCGGGTCGTAGTCGCGCCATTTCACCGGGCCCAGGAAGCGCGCCCAGTCCAGGTTCGACGGCTTGGATTGTAGCGACGCCGGCGCCTTCCGCAGATGGTAGCCGTTGCCGTGCCACCAGGTGCGCGCCATGGTGATCTTGCCCAGTTTGCCGGAGTCCACGTAGAGCCGCTTGGCTTCCAGGTAATTTTCGCCGGACCGCTGCTGCATGCCCACCTGACAGATGCGGTTGTTGACGCGCGCCGCCTTCACGATGGGCGGACCTTCGTCGATGGTCAGCGTCAACGGTTTTTCCACGTAGACGTCTTTGCCGGCGTTCAGCGCATCAATGGCGCAGGTGGAGTGCCAGTGGTCCGGCGTGGCGATCAGCACCGCATCGATCGTCTTGGTCTCCAACAGTTTCCGGTGATCGCTAAAGCCCTTGGCCCCAACGGCCTTCTGCTGGACCTTGTCGATCTTTGCCCCATAGATGTCGCAAACAGCGGAAACATCCACCTGCTTGCTGCCCTGGAACACGGTCATGACGTATTCGCCGCGGTCGCCGCAGCCAATCAGGCCGAGTTGAATGCGGTCATTGGCGCCCATCACGCGCATATAGCTGGCGGCCGACATGGCGGCTGCGCCTCGAATCAGGGAACGGCGGTTCATAGGGGTAAAATCTCCTCGCGGTCGGGGTTATAACGAAGCCGGCGGCGTTGCAGGTAGGCGATATTGCCCAGGTGCGAAGCGGCGGCGGAGCGGTGGCCGATGTAGACATCGCCATTCGGCAGTTTGCGCGAACGGCAGCAATCCAGGAAGTTTTCTACGTGGTCGATGGTCTGATCGCGCGGCGATTTCACGATCACCGGCGGCGCGCCACGCTCGGCCGGATAGAACTCAAACTGGCGCCGCGTAATGAATAGCCGGCCTTCGGTGCCGCACATTTCCACGCCTTCGCCCTTGATGCCGGGTGCTAGAGTCGCTTCAAACGTCGCGGTCCATTCCTTCGGATACTCCAGCAAAACGTTAATTGTGTCCGGTGCTGTGCGACCGTCTTTGTAGTGCAGGATGCCGCCTGCGGCGCTGGCCGAAATCGGGTTGTCCTGTCCCATGAACATGTGGACAACATCGATCCAATGCGTGAATAGATCGGTCACCTGCCCGCCACCGAATTCCAGGTACGCCCGGAAATTCCAGAACCGCTGCGGGTCCCAATCGCGCCACTTCACCGGGCCCAGGAACCGCGCCCAGTCAAGGTTCGAGGGCTGCTGCGCCAAGCGCTCCGGCGCTTTCTGCAAGTGCGCTCCGTTGCCGTGCCACCACGTGCGCGCCATGGTGATCTTGCCCAATTTGCCGGTGTCGAAATACTCGCGCTTGGCCTGCAGATAGATCTGGCCGGACCGTTGCTGCATACCCACCTGGCAGATGCGATTGTTCACGCGCGCGGCCTTCACAATGCGCGGACCTTCCTCAATCGTCAGCGTCAGCGGCTTTTCGACGTAGACGTCTTTACCGGCGTTCAGCGCGTCGATGGCGCAACCGCTATGCCAGTGGTCCGGCGTGGCGATCAGTACGGCATCCACGTTTTTCGCCGCGAGCAACTTGCGATGGTCGTTGAACCCCTGTGCCTTGGTCGCTTTCTGCTGCGCACGATCGATGCGGTCCCCGTAAACGTCGCAAACCGCCGTCACGTCCACCTGATTGGTGTTCATGAACGTGCCCATCACGCCCGTGCCGCGACCGCCGCAGCCGATCAGGCCCAGTTGGATACGCTCATTGGCGCCCATCACGCGGGAATAACTTGCCGCTGTCATCGCCGTGGCTAAACGCAGCGCGCGGCGGCGCGAGAGATCGGTTTCGAGCATCGCCCGCGATTATATCAATCCGCCCTCGGTCTCAGCGCGAACAAACGCCAATTTACTACCATGAGCAAGGCATGCCCCACCTCACTCGCCGGCAATGGCTTTCGCTCACCCTGTCCGGCGCGGTCTTCGCGCAAGCGCCACGAAGGCCAAACATCATCTGGATCATGGCCGACGATATGGGCTACGGTGATCCCGGCTGCTACGGGCAGGCGCACATCCAGACTCCGCATATCGACCGGCTTGCCGCGCAAGGCCTCCGCTTCACCTCCGCCTATGCCGGAGCCCCGGTCTGCGCGCCGTCGCGCAGTTGTCTCGTCACCGGGCAGCATGCCGGGCACACGCGTGTTCGCTGGAACCATTCGGTGAAGACCGGCGAGCGCGTCCCGCTGCTGCCGGAGGATCCGAGCGTTGCCAAGCTGCTCCGCTCCGCCGGTTATGCCACTGGCATCGTTGGCAAATGGGGCCTTGGCGAACCGGAAACCACCGGAATTCCCAATCGCCAGGGGTTCGACGATTGGTACGGTTTCCTGAATCAGGATCACGCCGTCGACTACTACACCGATCATCTCTGGAGAAACGAAAAGAAGGAAACACTCGCGGGCAACCAGGGCGGCGCCCATGGCGAATACACGACGGATCTCTTCACCCGCGAAGCGCTCCGGTTCATTCGTGTCAATCGCTGGAATCCGTTCTTCCTCTACCTCACCTACACGGCGCCGCACGCGGATTTGCAGGTGCCCTCGCAGGGGATCTATAAAGACAAACCGTGGTCGGAAGATGACAAGAACTACGCCGCCATGATCACCCACATGGACCGCGGCATCGGCCAGCTGGTCGAACTGCTCAGCCGCCTGCGCCTGGCCACGCAGACGCTCGTCATCTTCACTAGCGACAATGGCGCCGGCCACAAAGCAGGCCTGCCACTGTTCAAAAGTACCGGCCGCTTCCGCGGTGCAAAGGGCGAGGTGTACGAGGGCGGAATTCGCGTGCCGATGATCGCTCGCTGGCCCGGGCGCATCGCCCCCGGTGGTGTCAGCGATACGCCGTGGGCCTTCTGGGATCTATTGCCAACCGCAGCCGACATCGCCCGTCTCGACCCGCCCAAAGGCGCCGATGGCGTCTCCATGCTCCCCGTGTTCCTAGGTAAACCGGAAGAGCTCAAACGCGACTACTTCTACTGGGAGTCCCACCAAAAAGGGTTCCACCAAGCCGTACGCAAGGGCAACTGGAAGGGTGTTCGCCACGGTTTGGCTGGAGCATTGGAGCTTTACGATCTCGCCAAGGATCCGGAAGAGCAAACCGATCTTGCCGCAACGAACCCAGCGATGGTCCGTGAACTAACAGCGCTCCTCAACGCTGCCCGGACCGAAAACGCAGACTATCCGCCCAAAGACTCTAAAAAATGAAACTCTTTCTGCTCCTCGCCGCCGCTGTATCCCTATTCGCTCAGCCCGTGGAACTGAAAGTCGCCGCCGTTCAATTCCGGTCCACTTTCGACATCGCCGACAACACCAAGCGAATCATCGCCAAGCTCGAACAACTCGCCGATGCCGGCGTCCACGTCGCCGCCTTCCCCGAATGCGCCGTAACCGGGTACACAACCGAGGCCTCGTTCAATCCCGATGGCGCCCAACTGGAATCCGCCGCGCAGGAGATCGGCCGTGCCTGCGCTCGAAGGCGCATCGCCGCCGTTGTCGGGTCGGCCTACAAAACCAATGGCCACACCTACAACGTGGCGCTCATCTACAACGAAAAGGGCGAAATCATCGAGCGTTTCGGCAAGCTCCAACTGGCCGGCGAAAAGTGGGCCACTCCGGGAAACCACATGGCCCTGTTCACGCTTCGCGGCGTTGCCTCCACCGCCATCATCTGCCACGACGAACGGTACCCGGAATTCGTTCGACTGCCAGCCATCGCCGGCGCCCGCCTGGTCTACTACATCAGCCACGAATCGGGCATGAAAAACGAGTCAAAACTACCCGGTTATCGCGCACAAATGATGGCCCGCGCCGTCGAAAACCAGATGTTTGCCGTTGCCTCCAACGCCCCCGGCAACGTCAGCGATAACTCCGGCTCCCACGGCCACTCGCGCATCATCAAGGACGATGGCAACATCCTGAGTGAAGCGTCCATCTACAGCGAAGACACGGTCGTAGAAACGCTCCGCATCCGGCCCGGCAAGCTCACGCGCCCGCTGGAGGGCGTTACGGGCGCGTGGTGGAAGCAGGGCGTGGAGCAACTTCTGCGCGACAAGGATAAACCGCTCGACTAAGCGTGCGGCTCGAACTTCCAGGTGGGCGGTGCGATTTCGTTCACCCGTAGATAGGTGATGATCTGGCCTCGGTGGTGCGCCGTGTGCATATAAGCTCGTAGAAAAATGTCGACCGTCGAGTGCGGCGGCAGCCGCGGGCTAAATTTGACGTCGGTCCGGAGCACGTCCTTCTCTGTCATCTTCGCCAAAACAGCGTCGGTGAAATCGAATCCAGCTACGACAAAGGCCCGAACGGTCGCCTTGTCAGCCGCATTCGGGGCCTTCATCTCCGGAGGCGGCACTAAATCGAACCCGCGGAAATAGGCATTGTTCGCCGAAGCCAGGTGCAGCATCTGCTCGCCAAAAGTCCGTTGTGCCGGATTGGCCTTGGACGTGAATTTGTCGGCGGGCATGGCGTCCAAAACGGCCAGTGAATACTCCCGCGTATCGCGCCAGTGCTCTACGAAACTTTTCAGGAAAGCCTGTGCAAACGTATTCGAGAATGGGGCCGCGCTGGCGGCCATTCCAGCGGCCAGGGCGGGAAAAAGGGTGCGTCGTTCCATGGTGGTCTCCTTCGATGGAACCGGCTTGGGCTTGCATAGCCGGTACGCCGTAGCATACGCTAAAGAGGTCGGCCTTAACGAGGGGCGCGGTAGCCAAGTGGTAAGGCAAGGGTCTGCAAAACCCTCACTCGTCGGTTCGATCCCGACCCGCGCCTCCAACTCGTCACGAAATTTCTTCGCCACGATCGCCGACAAACCACGCAGCCGTAGCCACGGCGATGCTCGCTAGACCGTCCACGCAATAGTGGTAACGGCAGTAAATCGTTGCAACGTAGACCAGTGCCGCCACCAGGAAAACAGGCGCCCACAGACCAACGTGTCGCCGAACGGCGCGCAGCATCCCAAACGCCGCCGAGAACGCCACCGCCACGTGCCCGCTAGGAAACACGCTGGTGGGAATATCCATGTGGTCAAGGATCCATACGTTCAACGCCCGGCCCACCCCGCTCTGGTTCGGTAAATCCAGCAGAGGGTAGACAACATGCGGCCCATGAACGGGAAACAGCGGCAGTAGCGCGTAGGCCGAAAATGTTCCCAGCAACAGCGTGTAAAGAAATGCGTGCACTCGATGCCGGCCACCCACCCAGTAGATGGCACAAATGCAGATCGGCGGGATCGCGTAGAGCAGCAGGTAGAGAATCTCCAGCACTGACGGGATCACCCGGCCCAGGCTTTCTACTGCCACCCGCAATCCCCATTCCCCCAGCAACGCCCGATCCCAGCCCAGCCACTGCTCCTGTTGCTGCGTCAATGGCGGCGCAACGAACCAGGCAACACTCCAATATCCGGCCAGGATCAACCCCATCGAAAGCCAGTCGCGTACCACCCGAGTCAAAGCTGTCGATCGCGAACTCTCCCACGCCGTTCCCGCAAAAATCGTCAAAGCCATGGCCAGCAAGGCAGCAATCTGCATCGCGCCTATCTGCCGGTAGATCCCCAGTCCGGCCAAGTAGACAAAAAACAGCAACGCTACCCGCTCACCAGCGCGCAACTGGGAAATCGCTTGTGTCTGTGGAGCGGAATCCGCCATGATCAACTCGTAGCGAAGGAAATGGTCGGGGCGAGAGGATTCGAACCTCCGGCCTCCTGGTCCCGAACCAGGCGCTCTACCAGGCTGAGCCACGCCCCGACGGCGCACAGACAACCTTTTCATCATAGCCCTATCGCGCCGATACCGCAAGTTACGATACTATGTTCCCAGAATGAACCGTCGCAACGTCCTGCAACTTCTCCCCGCCGCATTGGCCACGCCGCTTGTCGCCGCACCCAAAATTGACTCCTCCGCCGGCTTCCGCCTCGGCGTCGCATCCTACTCCCTGCGCGGCTTCCCCCGCCCCCAGGCGATTGAGATGTTGAAGACTCTCGACGTCGATACGGTCTCGCTCAAGGAATTCCACGCCAAGATCAAAGGCGATCCGGCCGAATGGGCGCAAGCGCGCAAAGAACTCGACGCCGTTGGCATCAAAGTTGTCTCTGTCGGCAACATCACCATGACCAAGGATGACGACGAGGACATGGAAATCAACTTCAAGTACGCCCAGGTGATGGGCGCCACCGGGATCGTCTGCGCGCCCAATATCCAGACCCTCCCCCGCATCGAAAAGTTCGTCAAGAAGTACAACATCAAGGCCATGATTCATAACCACGGCCCGGAGGACAAGAACTTCCCCTCGCCGAAGTCCGTCTTCGACGCCGTCAAGAACATGGACCCGCGTATGGGCCTCTGCATCGACATCGGCCACACCGTCCGCACCGGCGCGAGTGTACTCGACTCCATCGAACTCGCCGGTCCCCGGCTCCTCGACTTCCACATCAAAGATCTCAAGAACCTCAGCGAGCGCGACTCCCAATGCGAAGTCGGCGACGGCGCCATCCCGATCGCCGCCATCTTCAAGCTCCTCAAGAAGGTGAAGTATACCGGCAACGCGAATCTGGAATACGAGATCAATCTGAAAAACCCGCTGCCGGGCATGGTCAAGAGTTTCGCCTACATGCGGGGCGTCCTGGCCGGTATGCAAGCCTAGTTTACTGATGCGCCCATTCTGGGACGATCTCTGCTTCGGCCTTCGGCTGTTGTGGCGACACCCATCTTTTTCCATCCTCGCGCTCCTGACGCTCGCTCTCGGCATCGGGGCCAATACCGCGGTCTTCTCCATCGTCCGCGGCGTGCTGCTAAAGCCTCTTCCCTATCGCCAACCAGAACAGCTTCTCTGGTTTGGCGGTAGAGAGGCGCGTTTTGGCACCGAAAGTTCCGGCGTCTCCATCCCGGATCTCCTGGACATTCGCCGGCAGTCGCGCACTCTCGCCAATACCGCCGCCTATTCTTTCTTTGCCGACAAGCTCGTCGTAACCGGCACGGGAGAACCGGAGCAAGTCGATGGCATGCGCGTCACCGCGAATTTCTTCGACGTGCTCGGCGTGCCCCCGGCAGTTGGCCGCACATTCCAAACCGGCGAGGATCAACGCGGTGGCCCGCGCGTCACCGTACTTAGCCACGATCTCTGGGTCCGCAACTACGCCGCCGATCCCGCCGCCGTCGGCGCCAACATTACCCTGAACTCGGTCTCCTACCAGATCATCGGTGTCATGCCGCCGGGTTTCCAGTTCCCCTCGCGAATCGCCATCTGGGTTCCCATCCCGATCGGCACACAAGCCACCGTGATGCGCGAAGCCCATAGTTATCTGGCCGTCGCGCGCATGGCGCCAAACGCAACGGCGCCTCTGGCCGCGCAGGAACTCTCGTCCATCGGCGCGGAGTTGGAACGCACCTATCCGGCCTCTAATATCGGCTACCGGTTCGACGTGCAGTCCCTCACCGAACGAGTGACCGGCTCCGTCCGCGAAACCCTTTTCCTGCTCACTGGCATCACCGCGTTCCTTCTCCTGATTGGCTCTGCTAACGTCGCCAATCTCCTGCTCGCTCGCGCCACCACGCGCCGGCGGGAAATCGCGGTCCGCCACGCGCTCGGCGCACCACGCGCCGTTATCGTACGGCAACTCTTCGCCGAAAGCCTCTCACTCTCCATCGCCGGCGGCGCCCTTGGAAGCCTCATCGCCTGGTGGGCCATTCGCCTTCTCCGCACCTGGAATCCCGATTCCCTTCCCCGCGCCGCCGAACTCACCCTCGACCCCGTCTCCCTCCTGTTCGCCCTTAGCGTTTCGGTCGTCACAGCCCTCCTGTTCGGCCTGGCCCCTGCGCTCCAGGCCACCCGCGGGGACCAGCAAGCAGCCCTTCGCGACGCCGGCTCCCGCGGAGGCGGGGAAGGCGCCGGTCGCGTCCGGCTGCGCAGCTTCCTGGTTGTCGGCGAAATCGCCCTCGCCATCGTCCTACTCGCCGGCGCCGGACTCCTCCTCGAATCGCTGCGCCAACTCCTCTCCGTCGATCCCGGTTTCCGCACCGCGGGCGTCGTGACCACGGAAATGACACTCCCCATGCGAAAGTTCCGCACGCTCGACGCCACCGCCGCGTTCGTCGAAAGCTACCTCGATCGCCTTCGCACCTTGCCGGGCGTCCAGGCGGCCGGAGCCGCCCTCGCGCTCCCCATGGGCTCGATCTACTCTTTCTACGAATTCAAAATTGTCGGCGACCCACCGCCGCCTATACCGCCCTTCACCGGGTTCACCTCCGTCACCGCCGGATACTTCGAGGCCATGGGAATCCCGCTCAAACAAGGCCGCTACTTCAACCAGCGGGATGGCCGTGATGCCCCGAAAGCCATCGTCATCAGCGAGCCCATGGCACAACAATACTTCGCAGGACGCAGTGCCGTTGGCCAGCGCCTGCAACTGTTCATCGGCGGCGCCACACCCTTTGAAGGCGAGGTGGTCGGTGTAGTCGGCGGTGTCCGCCACGAGAATCTGGCCCAGCAACCGCGCGTCGAAGTCTACGTCCCGCTGCTCCAAAGCCCTTACCCGATTGCCAACATCCTCGTCCGCTCCAACGCCCCGCGCGAAACCATCGCGGCGGCCATGAAGCAGGTGCTCCGAGACCTCGATCGCGACCTGCCCCTCTACCGCATCCGCAGTATGGACGAAGTGGTGCTCGATTCCGCCGCCGCTCCCCGCGCCCGAGGCTTCCTTACCGCACTCTTCGCCGCCGCCGCCCTACTTCTGGCCAGCATCGGCATCTACGGGGTAATGTCGTACGCAGTCAGCCGCCGCACGCAGGAAATCGGCATCCGCATGGCCGTTGGCGCCACGCCGGGCGACGTGCTGAAACTGATCCTCAGTCACAGCGGCAAACTCGTCCTGCTCGGCGTTGCCTGCGGACTCGTACTCACGCTCGCCCTCGGCCGGCTCCTCAGCAACCTGCTTTTCGGCGTTAGCGCATTCGACCCGGTCGTACTCTCGCTCGTCTGCGCCCTGCTGCTCTTCGTGGCCATTGCCGCCACCAGCATCCCGGCCTGGCGCGCGGCCCGGATCGATCCGTTACGCGCCCTGCGCCAAGACTAACGCCTACAAATTCAGCGCTTTTTCCAACGACTCCAGCGCGCGTTCGGCATAGTCCAAGTGCTGCTTCGCCTGGGCCACACTGCCGCTGTTCAACGCCGCCTCCGCCTGGTCCATTTCAAACTGCATCCGCTGCGAGGAACCCTGCAACTCGGCCCGCGGCCGTAGCCCCTGCTGCGCCATGCTCTCCCGTAGCGACTGCAACGCGGCCTTGGCCGTTACAATCCGTTGCGCCATCTGGATCACGCGGCGCCGCTGTTCGTCCAGCCCCGCCCGGTCCACGGCTGGCGCTGTCGGCGTCGGAGCCGCCGGAGCCGAAACCTGCGGCGGTTGTTGCTGTTGCTGCGCCTGCTGCGGCGGCGGCGGTCCCCCCGGGGTGTATTGCGGAGCCGTGTTTGGCGCCGGTTGGGAAGAGCCCGGAGCGGGCGTCTGGGCGCGTGGCCCGCCGGTCACCGGCGGTGCCAACTGCGGAGGTGCCGGGTCCGCGGGTTTCCCTTGTGGCTGACCCGCGTCAGCCGGCTGCTGCTGCGCCGGAGGCTCCGTGGGAATCGGCTCCTGCTGCGCCGGCGGTTGCTGGGCGTTGGTCTTGAAGAACTTCGGGGCCTGCGTCACCAGCACGGCCAAAACAGCCACTGTCGCGAGCGAACCCACCATCATGTACAGCCCGCGCGGCGACGAACTCGCCTTCGCCGGCGGCGCCGCCATTACCGCGGGCCCCGGCCCATGCGCCGGCGAATGGGGCTGCGGCGCAGGCTGCGCGGGGGCCGGGGCTTCCAGAACCCGTCCTAATGCCGCCCGGAAGGCCCCCGCGCTTTGAAACCGCGCGTTCGGGTCCTTCGCCATGCCCATCAAAATGACGTCGCTCAGCGCCGCCGGCACGCGCGGATCGTGCTGCACCGGAGGCACCGGAACCGTATGCATATGCGCCGCCATGATGGCGAACGTGTTCTCGCCATCGAACGGCCGCCGCCCGGTCACCATCTCGTACAGCGAAATCGATAACGAATACAAATCACTTCGCCCATCCAGCTTGGCGCCGTTGATCTGCTCCGGCGACATGTAATAAAGCGAACCAGTCGTCTGATGCGCCTGCGTCAAGCTCGGGTCGGTCATCACGCGCGCGATGCCGAAGTCCATCAGCTTCACTTGGCCCTGCGTCGTGATCATGATGTTCGAGGGCTTAATGTCCCGGTGCACAATGCCCCGGGAATGCGCGTAATCCAGCGCCGACAGCACCTCCATGCAAATGCCAACCGCGTTCTGCATCGGCACCGGACCCTGCTCGAGATACTCACCCACCGTCCGGCCTTCCACGAACTCCATCACCATCAGGAACTGGTTGCCGTCGCGCATCGCCGTGCGCAACCCCGCAATGTTCGGGTGCTCGAGCGCTGCTTGTACTTTGATCTCGCGCAGGAACCGGTCCGCCAACCCGGGATCGCCCACCAAATCGGGCAACAGGACCTTCATGGCCTCAATGCGGTCGGAAATCACATTCCGAACCTGAAACACCTTGCCCATGCCACCTGCGCCCAATTCGCGCAGGATCTGGTAATCGCCCACCTGCATCCCTGGCTGGAGACTCATTTCGTGCCTTCCTTTACTTCGGCAGCGACTTCACTTGGTCGCCGACTTTTGGCTTCGTCGCGCCATTGTAGTTGCCGACGCTCGACTGCTCATCGGCTTCCGTAATCACCAATGTCCCAATCGGCGTGCCCACACGCCGTAGAACTTTCCCTGTCGCCGGGTCGCGAATCTCGCGTCCGCCCTGCACGACTTGTAAATTCTGGCCCACGCGCACCCCGGCCCTCGTACCCACATTCAGGATCAACGTGC
>CANIFK010000050.1 GCA_947466555.1 Acidobacteriota bacterium
GCCGCGTCGATCATCAACGACTGCCCGCCGCTGCGCACAAACAGCGTCCCGCCGTCTTTGCTCAGCTCGTCGTACACGATCCGCTGGCCGCTCTTCAGCACCAGCACCTTCGGCTTCGCCTGCTCGGACACCGGCACCTCGCCCAACAGGCACACGCCCGCCGAAAAGAGAATTGCCGCAAGCTTCCGCATGATTCTATAATCGGCAAGCCATCCGCGCCCGTACATACGGCAAACACCTTAAGCCACTGCATAGGAGAGTCGCATGCCCCTCTTGAAATGGTTCCTCTTCGCCGCGGCCGTGACCACCGGCGTCACCATCCCCATCCGTTCTCGCGTCGAACTCTTCCGCGGTTCCAACGAGTGGCGCGAAGTCACCGTCAACGAAACCCTGGAACCCTCCCAAACCGCCATCATCCTCTGCGATCTCTGGGACAAGCACTGGTGCCGCGGCGCCAACGCCCGCGTCGGCGTCCTCACCGAACGCATCAACCCGGTCCTCCGCGCCGCCCGCGCCAAAGGCATCCTGGTCATCCACGCCCCGTCCGACACCATGGACTTCTACAAGGACGCCCCCCAGCGCCGCGCCATCCTGTCCATCCCCAAAGTCGCGCTCCCCACTTCTCTCGACATCCCCACCCCCAAACTCCCCATCGACGACTCCGACGGCGGCTGCGACACCGAAGGCGACAAGTCTTATAAAGCCTGGTCCCGCCAGCACCCGGCCATCGAAATCGGGCCCAACGACCTCATCTCCGACAAAGGCGACGAAGTCTACAGCGCCTTGAAGCTCCGCGGCATCAAACACCTCCTGGTCGCCGGCGTCCACACCAACATGTGCATCCTGAATCGCACCTTCGCCATCCGCCAGATGACCAAATGGGGCGTCAAATGCATCCTCCTCCGCGACCTCACCGACGCCATGTACGACCCCAAAGACGCCCCCTACGTCACCCACGACCAGGGCACGAACCTTGTCATTCAGCACATCGAACAGCACTGGGCCCCAACGGTGCTTTCGACCGACCTGCTATCCCGGCTGCGATAACAATCGCCACCACCACCACCGCCGCCACGATCAGGTTCGGCGTCACCAAACTGCCAGCCAGCCGCGGATCGGCCCCCGGCATCCCCGCCCACGAAGTCGAACCCGGCAGTACCGAGCTGATGTAGAACAACGGCGTCCAAAACGAAAGCGCTAACCCCGCCGTCGCCCGCACCATCGCCACCGGCTCCTGCGTCGGTCGCCAAAGCATCCACAACCCCGTCCCCGCCACCCCGGCCAGGAAGAACAGTAACAGCGCCCCGTGAAACCGCGCATGCGGATGCCACAACGGATTAAACAGGTGGTTGGCCGACCAGTCCAGCGCAAACGAAGCCACCGCCGAACCCGCCAGAATCACCGACATCAGAATCCGCGAAACGTGCAGAGCAGTCATGCCCTCCTACACGTCCCGCCTCCCAGGATCGTTCCCCACCAACCCCACAAAAACGAAAAAGCGACCCGAAAAGGTCGCTTCAACAGATTTTTTGGCGTCCCCAGGGGGATTCGAACCCCCGTTATCGCCGTGAAAGGGCGGTGTCCTAGGCCGACTAGACGATGGGGACGCAGTGAGACAAAAGTGGCGGCGCGAAGCCGCCACTTCATCTAGAATAACGTACGCCGGTGCCCGGCGTCAAATTTACAGCGTCTTCAGGTAGGCGACCAGATCGCTCTTCTGCGCCGGTTCCAGCTGCTCTTCGTACGGCGGCATCCCGTTCCCACCCTTGTTCACCTTGTCGATGACCTTGGCGTCCGTCGTGCCGGCCTTCTTGAAAAGACCCTTCAACGAAGGCGCATTCCCGCGCTTTTCGTCGTTGTCAGTGTTGTGGCAACCCATGCAGGCGGAGTTTTCAAAAACTTCCTGACCCTTTTTTGCGTCACCTTTCTTGTCCGCGCCGAAGGCAACGGCGCTCATCAACATCGCGCTAAAGCCAAAGGCAAGAATGCGCTGGGCAAGTTTCATGGAAAAACAGTCTCCTGACCTATCTGAATTCTTCAACTATTCTACAATTGCCACGATGCTCCCCGCTATCGCCGTTTTCGCCAAGGCTCCCATCCCCGGCCGCGTCAAAACACGGCTGGCGGCTACCCTCGGCGACTCCGATGCGGCAAAGATCTATGAACAAATGGTATCGCTGTTGCTCCAACGCCTGCACGATGCCTCGGACAAACTTCCCTGCAATGTGGAACTTCACACCGACATCCCTACAGACGCCTGGACTAGCTTTACTGTTACACGCCACCTCCAATCCCCCGGCGATCTCGGCCAGCGCATGCTCAATTCCCTCCAAAATGGCCTGAATTCCGGCCAGTCACCCCTGTTAATTCTCGGCGGCGACGTCCCCACTGTCCCCATTCCCCACCTCCAGGCCCTCCTCGAACGCCCCGAAGACATCGCCCTCGGTCCCGCCGAAGACGGCGGCTATTACGCCATCTCCGCCCGCGCCACCCACCCCGAAATGTTCACAGGCGTCGAATGGTCCACCCCCAACGCCCGCCAACAAACCATCGACGCCTGCCGCCGCGCCGGCCTCTCCGTCTGGCTCGGCCCAATGTGGTTCGATATTGATGAACCCTCCGACCTCGCGCGCATCTAAAGGAAACATATGGCACTCAAAGTAGGCAGCAAAGCACCCGACCTCAAACTCACCGACGAAGCCGGCAACCCCTTCAAGCTCTCCTCCCTCAAGGGCAAAACCGTCGTCCTCTACTTCTACCCCAAGGCCGACACTCCCGGCTGCACCACCGAATCCTGCGAATTCCGCGACCACACCGCCGCCTTCGCCGCCAAAGACGCCGTCATCATCGGCATCTCCCCGGACACCGAAAAGGCCCAGACCAAGTTCAAGACGAAGTACACCCTCCCGTTCACCCTCCTCGCCGACTACGAAAACGCCGGTGCCGAAGCCTACGGCGTCTGGGTGGAGAAGTCGATGTACGGCAAGACCTACATGGGCGTCGCCCGGACGACGTTCGTCATCGGCCCCGACGGCAAGATCACCCACATCTTCGAAAAGGTGAAGCCCGCCGGCCACGCCGAAGAAGTCCTCGCCGTCATCTAATCACTCCGGCCTGCACCCGCCCAGCCACATCACGCGCTTGAACTGGTCGTAGTCTTCGTACTTACCCGTCAACGCAATCTTCTCCCCCGGCCGCAGCGCAATCGCCCAGGCCGTGTGGCTGGGCGCCATCAGGCAGCTGATGTCAATCTTGTACGACGGCGCACCCAGCATCGGCGGCAACGCCATGTCCCGCGGCTCCGGAATCGAAAACGCCACCCGGTACCGCTCGCCGTTCTTGATGACGTAATCCACCCGGCCCGTCACCGTGAACGCCCGGTTCTTATACCGCAGCGGAATCGATTCGGCGCTCTCCTGGTTCTGCCGACCCAATTCCAACGACAATTTCAACGCGTCCACCTTCCGCGGCGCGCCATCTCCCACCGCCTGCGCCCCCTGCGCCGCCGCCGCCCGGCCCTCCGCCCCGCCCTTCACCGCCCCCAGCATCGAACACATCTCCCCCCGCACGTCCTCCGCCTTCGCAAACGCGCCCTTGTTCAGCTTCACCAGCATCTGCACTGTCGCCGAGCCCCCCTCGGCAAATACACTCACCACATACGGAATCGCCTTGTTCCGGAACGACTCCCGATACTCCAGCAGCATATTCCCATTCGCCACGTCCTCCGTCAGGATGTCCAACTTCTTCCCCACCGCGATCCCGTGCATCTGCGCCATCGCATCGGCCACCGTCAACCCCTCCACCGTCACCGCGGCCGTATACTTCGTCCCCGTCATCGGGTTGCCCGACTTGGCAAACTTATCCTCACAAGGACCCGCCGCCAGCCCCAACCCAACAAGAAAAACCAGGAAATATCTCTTCATCACTGCACCACCACCTGAACTTCGTTCGAATCCACACCGCGCGTCGACAACTTCAACCTCCCTGTCCGCGCCTCCGCCGGAATCACCGCGTTCACCTGATTCACGCCAATGAACCCCGGTGCCGACCCGGCAAACACCACCTGCAATACCACCCCGCCCAGCGTCGCCTGCACCGGCGCCTGCGTGGGTTCCAACGTCGTGCTCGACGCTGGCTCCCCGCTCACCGTCTCCGCCGCCACCGGCCCCAGCCCCGAGGCATAAATCACCAACGTGTCCCCCGTCCGCGCCGGCGCCGCCGCCGTAATCAATTGGTTCGTCGCCCCATTCACCACCACCCCAACCCCGTCACTCACCAGGAAGATACCCGGACTCGCCGCGCCCAACTCCAACGGCACCGGCAAGCTCGCCGCCCCATTCCGCACGACAACAATCTGCGCCCCCGTCTCCCCGGCCATCTCCCAAGGCACCTGAAAGTTGATCTGCCCGCTGCTCGTGAAATACAACGGCGCCGGCCGCAGATTCACATACACCCGCGTCTGCCCGATCTGCCGCGGCAACGGCACGCTCGCCGCGCTCTCCGTCGCATCGGCGAACACACTCCCAAACGCGGCCGCAATCCCGCCAGCCGCCACCGGGCCGCCCTGAAAACCCGCCGCCCGCACCACGCCCGTCCGCTCCAGCACCGGCGTCGCGCCCCCCTGCGGGCTCACCGTAACCGTAAAGAATCCCGCCGTCGTCGGGCTCCCCATGGAAGCGAAGTACAACCGCGTCGCCCCCGCCGGCACCACAAACTGCTTCATCTCCCCGCCATCGGTATACCCGCTCCCCACCAGAAACGGCTGTTGAATCAGCGGCTCCACGCGGACCGTGTTCCGCGTCGCCCCCGTGAAGTTCAGATTCGGCGGCTGTGCCCTGCTGGTATCGGCCAGAAACACGCCCACCAGCGCCCGGCACCGCGTGTCCACACGCGCAATGGAGAACTCCGCCGTGAACGAATCCGTGCACCCCGTCCGCCCCTCTGGCCCCTCGGTCTCCACCGTTCCCGTGGCCACAATCCGCAACACCTGCCCGCCGGTCAGCGGCAACACCGCCTGCGCCGGCGCATGCGCCGGAGCGATCCGCGCATTGTTGGCCGATAGCGTGCCCGCCGCCTGCGCGGCCAAATTGATCACGCTCACCCCCGAAACCCGCACCGGATTGCCCGGCGTCTCCGGCAGCGTCGCCACACGGACAGTGGCAACAAATTCGCCCGTCGAGGTAGGATTCCCCACCGGCGCCAGGTACAACCGTGTCGCCCCCGCCGGCACCACAAAGGCCTTCTTCTCCCCCGTCGCCGTCACCCCGCCGCCAATCAAAAAGGGTTGCTGCAACAGCGGCCGCAGAATCACATGGTTCTTCGCATCGCCCGTAAAGTCCACCCCCGCCGCCGGCTGCGGCCGCGTCGTGTCAGCCAGAAAAACCCCCACCAAAGCCCGGCAAGCAGTAGCCACGCGAGCCACCGAAAACTCCTGCACAAACGAGTCATTGCACCCCAGCCGCCCATCCGGTCCATATCCATCCACAGCCCCCGTAGCCGTAATCTGTAACGCCTGCCCGGCCGCCAACGCCAACGGAACCAGCACCGGCGAATCCGCCGGCGCGCTCCGCGCATTATTCGCCGACCGCGTCCCCGCCGGCTGCCCCGCCAGCGTGATCACCCGGTTCCCCGGCACCGACACACTCACCTGCGCCAGCGCACAAACCGAAAAAACAAGCGAAAACAAAGCAACTCTCAAGCGTCTCTCCTATACGCCTTAGGATAAGAGCGTTCTCCTAAGCCGTCAAGGAGAGTCGATGTAACAAATTCCACCCCGCCTCGTAAAAATCCGTATTATCCTATTCCTAAGGAGTATAGGAATGAGTCAATCCATCATGCACGGCACCCTCGATCTTTTGATCCTCAAATCCGTCTCCCTCGGCCAGCAACACGGCTACGGCATCCTCCTCCGCATCGAACAGCTCTCCGCCGGCGGCTGGGTCATCGAACAGGGCGCACTCTATCCCGCCCTCTACCGCCTCGAACAAAAAGCTTGGATCAAATCCGAATGGGGAACCTCGGAAAATAACCGCAAGGCCAAGTTCTACTCCCTCACCCCGGCCGGTAAAAAACAGCTCCGCCTCGAAGCCGAAAACTGGCGCCGCACCGTCGAGCTAATGGATCTCACCCTCGGCACTGAATCAGCGTGAACCCCCACCAGGAAATCGAAGAGGAGCTACGTAGCCACATCGAGCTCCGCGCCGCCGACCTCGAACGTCGCGGCCTCTCCCCCGCCCAGGCCCTCCGCGAAGCCCGCCTCGAATTCGGCAGCCTCGCCCGCTTCACCGAAGAGGGCCGCGAAGCCAAAGGCTGGCGCACCCGCGACCTCCTCGCCTCCACCTTCGCCGCCTCCTCCCGCTTCCTCCGCCGCAACCCCCTCTACGCCCTCGCCTCCGTCCTCCCCGTCACCCTCGGCATCGCCGCCGCGTCACTCATCTTCTCCGCCGCCTTCATCATCCTCCAGCGCCCTCTCCCCATCCCCGACGCCGCCCGCGTCTTCAACGCCCGCCTCATCGCCCCCGAATTCGCCGCACTCCACCCCGACGTCCCCATCACCAGCGCCCACTACCTCACCTGGCGCACCCAGTGCAAATCCTGCGAGTCCATCGCCATCGTCGACGGCGGCGTCTACAGCCAGCCCTTCGATCCCCGCCGCCTCAACGCCCTCGAAGTCTCTCCAGAGTTCTTCTCCATCCTCGGCCTCCCCGTCCCCGCCGGCTTTGGCGCCACCCGCCAAGCCGTCCTCGCCGCGCACGTCCCGCCGGCGGCCGTGCTCCAACTGGACGGCCAAACCGTCCCCGTCGCCGCCACGCTCCCCGCCACAGCCCTCCTCCCCCGCGCCGAACAACTCGGCGAAATGATGCATTTCCCACCCCAAATCGATATCCTGCTCCCCGTCCAATTCGACCCCTCCGACCCCGGCTTCCACTACTCCGCCCTCGTCAAACTCCGCCCCGGCGTCTCCGTCGCCCAGGCCGAAGCCGAACTCACCGTCGGCGCCTCCCGCACCCGCCTCACCCCGCTCCAACAACAGCTCACCGCCGAAGCCCGCCAACCGCTCCTCCTCTTCACCGCCGGCGCCGCCCTCCTGCTCCTCATCACCGCCCTCAACTTCGGCAACCTCCACCTCACCCGCATCGGCGCCCGCCGGCCCGACCTCGCCATCCACACTGCTCTCGGCGCCTCCCCGGCCGATCTTCTCCGCCACACCCTCGCCGAAATCGCCGCCCTTCTCCTGGCCAGCGCGCTCACCGCCGGACTACTCGCCACCCTCGCCATGCGCGCCCTCGTCCACTCCGCCCCCGCCTTCCTCCCCCGTCTCTCGGAACTCACCGTCCTCCCCTCCGCCTGGGCCTTGTCCGTCCTGCTCACGGGAATCATCGGTGCCACCTGCGTCGCCTTCGCCCTCCGGCTCGAACCCCGCGGCGCCCGCGGCCTCCAGAACGCCCTCACCTTCTCCGCCGCCGCCCTCACCGTCGTTCTCGTCAGCACCGCCGGCCTCCTCCTCCTCAGCTACGCCCGCCTCCGCGGTGCCGATCACGGCTTCGCCACCAGCCATCTGGCCACCTTCCACATCGACGCCCCCGACCCCGCCAAACACCAACCCTTCCTCCACCAGCTCCGCCAACTCCCCGGCGTCATCGCCGCCGGCTCCTCCAACCGCCTCCCCCTCCAAGGCGAGTGCTTCTTCAACCCCATCATCCAGCCCAGCGTCCCCACCCCCGGCCCCATCGCCGCCTGGCGCGTCGTCAGCCCCGGCTACTTCGCCGCCGCCGGCACGCCCCTCCTCGCCGGCCGCGAGTTCACCGACGCCGACCGTGGCCAATCCCTCGCCATCATCTCCCTCCGCGTGGCCTACGAAATCTTCCCCGGCCAGGACCCCATCGGCCAGCAGATCTACGAGGAGATCGGCGCCGAAAAGCACACCGCCAGCATCATCGGCGTCGCCGCCGACGTCAAGGCCCGCCACATCAACGCCGCCGCCCCGCCCATTGTCTACGCCCCCATCTGGCAAGCGCCGTTCCCGTATAACTACTACGTCGTCCGCACCACCGGCGATAGCCGCGAACTCCTCGATTCCGCCCGCCAACTGGCCGCCGAAAGCGGCTTGGCCATGGCCCCGGAACGCGTAACGTCGATGGAAGCCATGGTCGACCACGCCACCCAGCCCCAGCGCTGGCAGAGCTACTGGACGGCCGGTTTCGCCGCCCTCGGCCTGCTGACGGCTTGCCTCGGCCTCTTCGGCTCCGTCCGGTTCCAGTTGAGCCGCCGCACCGCCGAAATCGCCCTCCGAATCGCCCTAGGCGCCACCCGCCGGACCGCCGCAACGATGCTACTAGGCGAGTCCATGCGCCCCGTCTGGTTCGGCGTAATTGCCGGCTTGGCCGTAGTCCTCCGCCTGGGCCAACTCATCGAACCCCAGTTGTATGCGGTTCACCCCTACGACCCCTGGGTCTTAACGTCCGCCGCCGCGGCCGTCCTGCTAGCCGCCCTGACAGCGGCCTACATCTCCATCCGCCGCGCCGTCCGCATCGACCCCATGACCGCCCTCCGCCCCGACTAACCCAGACTTTTCCCAGGTGACTGTCACCAAGGATTTCCCCGACCACCCCCCACCCACCAAATCCCTAAAAATGCCCCCGCGCCTCATCCGTCGGCGCATCCAACTCCGCCTCAAACATCGCCCGAATCCCCGCCAACGTCACCGCCGGCTCCACCCCCTTCAACTCCCGCGTCGCATTCGCCACATGCCGCGCCAAATCCGCCAGCAACAACCCCCACGCCGCCGTATTCTCCCACGCATCCGGCTGCAACGCGCACACCAACCCGCCATCGGCCACCCACGCCCGCAGCACCTCCTGCGCCCGCTCGGCCCCCGCAACCTCACCCGGAACATCCAAATTCGCAACCATCTAAAACTCCTTCAACTCCGCAATCGTCGCCCCATTCCCACCCTCCGCCGACGTCGCCCCATAAAACTTGGTAACCAACGGGCTCCGCTTCAACAAATCCGCCACCGCCCGCTTCAAAATCCCCATCCCGTGCCCGTGCACAATCCGTACCCGGTCCACACTCGCCAGCGATGCCACATCCAAAAACTTCTCCACCGCCTCCATCGCCTCTTCCGCCCGCTGCCCGATGATATTGATCTCTTTGGTGACCGTATCCCAAGTCGGCCCCGCCGTAAACGTCACGCCCGACGGCAGCTTCGGCCCCGTCGGCCCATCCGGCAGGAGCTCCGTAATATCCGCATACGGCACCCGCATCTTCATGATGCCGATCTCCACATCCACCATCCCATTCGGCAACAACTTCCGAACCCGCGCCGGCTCCCGAATCCCGCTCAGCCGCACCCGGTCCCCCTCATCGACAATAATGTTCGCCCGCTTCTCAGCGACAGCCGGAGCCACCACCGCCTGCACCTCGTGCTTAAAATCACTCTGCGTCTTCAGCACTTTCCGAACCGCAATATCGGCCGCCTTCCGGCTCGTCCCGCCCGCCTGCTGAATCCCCTCAATCGTCTCCCGAGCCTGCCGTTCAAACGCCGCCAGCGCCGCCTCGGCCTTCTTCTCCATCTCCTTGCGCTTCGCCTCTTCGGCCTTCCGCAGCTCGTCCCGCTCCGTCCGCACCTCCCGCTCCAGCCGCACCCGCTCCTCGGCCAGCGCCATCTGCTTGGCCTTCACCTCATCCAAGCGCCGGTGCAAATCCGCCAAAAACCCAGCAATATCGCGCTCCTGCGTCGACATCGCCGCCCGCGCCCGTGCAATCAGCCCCTTGTCCAACCCCAACTTCGACGCAATCGCCAACCCGGCCGACCGCCCCGGCGCCCCCGTCACCAACAGATAAGTCGGAGTAAACTCGGCCTCGTTGAATCCCATCGAAGCCTGAACAACCCCCTCCACCGTCGCCCCCCAAACCTTCAACGGCATCAAGTGCGTCGAAGCCAGCGTAAACGCCCCATACTCCCGAAATTTCTCGAGAACCGCCACGCCCAACGCCCCACCCTCTTCGGGATCCGTAGCCCGTCCCAATTCATCCAATAAAACCAATGAATCCGGCGTCGCCGCGTCCAACATCACCCGCAACTGCCGCACGTGGCTCGAAAACGAAGACAAGCTCTCCGCAATCGACTGGTTATCCCCAATATCCGCCAAAACCTGCGTAAATACAGGGAATTCGGCCTCCTCACAAGGCACCGGAATCCCCGATTGCGCCATCAACGACAGCAGCCCCGCCGTCTTCATCGTCACCGTTTTCCCGCCCGTGTTCGGCCCCGTGATCAACAACGTGCGCTTGATCCGGTCCATCGTAAAACTCACCGGAACCACGCGCTTGTTCTCCCGCCGCAACACGTCTTCCAAAATCGGATGCCGCGCCGCGTCCAGGTGCAGCCGCTCGCCAAACGTCGGCACCACACACCGGAACTGCTTCCCAAACCGAGCCTTCGCAAACGTGAATTCCAACGCCGCCATCGCGTGCACCGTGGCCTTAATCGCCACCGAATGCTCCCGCAGCGTCTCCGTCAACTCCCGCAAAATCCGATGCGTCTCCCGCATCTCGTCTTCCGTCAACCGAACGAGCTCGTTGTTGAGCGCAATGGTCTCCATCGGCTCCACAAACAGCGTGTGCCCCGTGCCGCTCGACGCATGAATCACGCCCGGAATCTTCGACCGCTGCCCCGCCACCAGCGGAATCACAAACCGCTCGGACCGGATCGTCACGAAGTCGTCCTGCAACACGCCATCGTCCTTATGCAGCCGCAGGAACTTCTCCAGCGATTGCTGAATCAAATCCCGCTGCCGCTCCATCCCCCGCCGGATCCGCTCCAACGCCACGCTCGCCTGGTCCGTCAACGTCCCGTTCGGATGCAGCTTCCCGGCAATCGAACGCAGCACCGCCCGCAGGTCCGCCAGCTTCGCCGCCCGCTTCGCCAACAACGGAAACCCTTCGCCCGCATTCGCAATCGAGGCGCGCAACTCCGCCCCCCGGTCCAGCCACTGCAACAGGTCGTAGATCTCTTTCCCGTCCAGCGACGCGCCCTCAATCCCAATCCGCCCCAGCGCCTGATCCACCTCCGGCAACCCCGAAAACCGGATGTTGACGTTCTTCATCGCCGCCGCTTCATTCAGGATGTTGACCGCTTCAGCGGTTTCCTTGTGCGCCAGCGTCAGCGCCTCCACATCCGTCGAAGGAATCAACTCCTCCAAAATGCGCCGCGCCTGGTTGGAGCTGATCTGCCGGCCGATAATCGCCTTCAGCTCGGCATACTCTAAAAGTTCAAAACTGCTGGTTTCCATAACGTGCAAAGACCCGTTCAATTACTTCCAGCGTACCCGGTGTGATGAGCAGCGTGGGCAAATCTTCCCGACGCACCCAGGCGACAGCCGCCGAATCATCCCCCGGCGCCGGCGTCCCGCCCGTCACTTTGCACAAATAATCCAGCAAAACGTAGTGATATTCGGTCCCGCCATCGGCGTCCGGCATCAGCCGCTCAAACACCTCGGCCATCTCGCCCACTTCCACCGTCAACGCCGTCTCTTCCAAAACTTCCCGCGCAATCGCGTCCCGCAACAGCTCACCGGTTTCAACGGCGCCACCGGGCAAAGACCAGTACCCCAATAACGGCGCTTTCCCCCGCTGCACCATCAGTATCCGGTCGCCCTCCAGAATCAGCGCGCCCACTCCCAGAATCGGGCGCCGCGGATACCGCCGATCGTCGTTATCGCTCAATACTGCACCGAACCCTTAATGCCCAATTGCACCTTATAAACCGACTTCAACGCCGTCACAAACAGCGTCGAATAGTCCCCATCGCCAAACGTCAAATTCCGCGGCGTCTCCGGGAAATCAATCTTGTTGATGAACTTCCCATCCGGCCCATACACCGACACGTTGTTGCACGTCACCCAGATATTCCCCTTGTCATCGGTACGGATGCCATCCGGCGGCCCATCGATCTTCGAAATCAGCGTCCGGCCGTTCGTCGCGACGCCATTCCCGCCCACATCGTACACCCGGACCAACCGGTCATCCGAATCGGCAACATAGAGCAGCTTCCCATTCGGCGACAACGCAATCCCATTCGGGCGCCCCGGCGTCTTGGCAACCAACGCCAACGGCCCCTTCGGCGGCAAATGGTAGATCCCATAAAAATCCAACTCCCGCGAATCCGCCTGCGCCCCAAACGCCGGATCGGTGAAATAGACATGCCCGTCCTTCCGGACCACAATGTCATTCGGCGCGTTCAACCGCTTCCCCTCAAACTTATCCGCCAGGACTTCGATCTTTCCCTTCGAATCCGTCCGCGTCACCCGCCGCGATTTCGACTCGCACGTATACAACCGCCCCTGGGTGTCGAACGTGTTGCCATTCGCGCCATTCGACGCCTCGCGATAGATCGACTTCCCATCATTCGACAACCGGTAAATCTTATTCTCCGGTGGATCGGAAAACAGCAAATAGCCGTCCCGGCTCCACACCGGGCCTTCCGTAAAGGTGAACCCCCCAGCCACTTTTTCAATGTGCAAATTGGCGAAGTCCTGCGCCGGCAAAACGAGTGAGATTAGGAAAAGGTAAGTACGCATGGCACCGTCGATGTATACCATGAAGTATGGTTACACGAAAGGTTTGGCTGTTGGCCGTCAACCTCCTCGTGCTGGCCGCCGATCCCCATACCCAGTCTGTACAAGAATGGCGGAAGAAGTACGAAGAAGGCTTGAAGGCGCCCTATACCGGTTGGCTCTCCGTCGCCGGGTTGTATTGGTTAAAAGAAGGCGAAAACGTCGCCGGATCGGCGGATAACAACGATGTTGTCCTCCCCCGCGGCCCCGCCAAAGCCGGCGCGTTCCTGTTCGACGGCAAAACGGTCCGCTACCGCGATCCGAAGGGCGCCATCCGCTCCCTCCGCACCGACACCTCCGGCACCCCGGACACCCTGGACATCGAAGGCATGCGCCTGGTCGCCATCGAGCGTAACGGCAAGTTCGCCATCCGCCTCCGCGACGACCAAAGCAAGATGCGCAAGGAATACACCGGCTCCGTCTGGTACCCGATCTCTTCCAAATACAAAGTAAAAGCCAAGTTCATCCCCCACCCCTACAAGCGGACGGTCAACTTCGCCGACCACACCGGCAACACGCAGAAAATGGTGAGCCCCGGCATTGTCGAGTTCACCCTGAACGGCCAGCTCCTCCGCCTGGAGCCCGTCGAAGACGAAGGCCAGCTCTTCTTCGTTTTTAAGGACAAGACAGCAAACAAAGGCACCTACGGCGCCGGCCGAATGCTCTACTCCCCCCTGCCCGTAAACGGAGTCGCCGAAATCGATTTCAACGTAGCGAAGAACCCGCCGTGCGTCTTCACCCCCTACGCGACGTGCCCGTTACCGCCCAAGCAAAACATCCTACCGATAGCGATCGAAGCCGGCGAAAAACTCCCGCCCGGACATTAGCCCTTGAACCAAAGTAGTACTACTGGTACTATACAAGCCTAGGATTATCGGAACCCCGGCCGAGCCAGACCGCCTGAGCAGCATCAGGGAGGCGATCCGCCCGGCCGGCCCGATAACAACCGGGCCTGGAAGCGAGGGGCGCCCCGCGCCCCCTTCGGCGGGCACCAAACCGTGTCACGGGCACCAAACCGTGTCACACACAATTCTGGTAATTGGTGCCAGGCACCAATTATTGGCGTGACGGCGCACCCCCACCACTACCCCTCGTGCCCACCCCCGCCGAAAACCGTGTCACACACAATTTCCCACTATCCATTTTCCTTATAAAGGCTTATAAAGGGACAACCACCCTTGTCCCCGTTCTACCAAAAAACATAGCCCCTTGGCCGCAATCCACCACTCCTCAAACTACCCGAGCCCGATACCGCCCCAACACCCCCCCAGCCGCGCCCACCCCCATCACCCGCACCGTCGTCGCCAACGCATCCGCCGTCATCCCATCCCCCGCCACGACCGAAACCTCCACCACATCGCTCAAACTAGCCCCC
>CANIFK010000051.1 GCA_947466555.1 Acidobacteriota bacterium
CGACCCGCACTCGGCTCGGTTTTGGCTGCCTGTTCTTCGACGCCGATCTGGATGGGAATTCGGACTTGCTGGTGGTCAACGGCCACATCGACGACACGGTGCGAAACCTCAACAAGGGCATCGTGCACGCGCAGTCGCCGAACCTGTTTCTGAATAACGGCGCCGGCCAGTTCCGGGACGTGGCCGCAGAGGCCGGCCGCGAGTTCTTCGCGCCGAAAGTGGGGCGCGGGCTGGCTCTCGGGGACTTCGATCGGGACGGTGATCTGGACGTGTTGATCACCACGAATGGCGGCCCCGCCTACCTGTTTCGCAACGATGTCAGCAACGGCAACCAGTCGATTCGTTTCCGCCTGGAGGGCCGCAAATCCAACCGCGATGGCATCGGCGCGGTGATCCGCCTGTTTGGCCCCGGCGGCCCGCAGATGCGGATGATTCGCGGTGGTTCCAGCTATCTTTCATCGACTTCGCTGACCGCCACATTCGGCGTAGGGAAGCTAGCCGTGGCCGAACGGGTGGTGGTGTACTGGCCCAGTGGGCGCGTCGATGAATTCAAAAATCTGCCCACCGCGCGCACCTACCATTGCGTGGAAGGCGAAGCGCCGCGAGCGTTGCCGTACCGGTAATTTCAGAACGTCCACACCGCCGTCCGGTCGTGAAACCGAAGCGTGGAACGGCCCAACTTCACGTCGGGCCCGTTGTAGGGATGTTGCAGTTGGAACTCCACCCGGCGCACGCTTTGCGGCACCGGCGCCGGCCGGAACACCACGGTGGTGTTCGGTCCGATGCATTCCCATACGCCGCCTCGCCGGCGCGCCACGCGCCAACCCGCCAACTCCAACTGCTTCGCTCGCAGTTCCAACCCCGCGGCCGGCCCGGCGATTTCCACGCGGCTCACGTTGGCGAGCTTCGCATTCTTGCGAACCTCCGTCAGTCCCAATTTGTCGCAGTAGGCGCCCAGGATATCCGCCATCCGGATCGACCCCTCCGGCCCCGTTCCCCACGCCTTCAGAAACGTCGGCGCATACTCCATCGCAAACAGCCGCAACCCGGGGACCGCGGAATTGGCACGCGTCTCCTCGAACGATGTCATGCGAAACCAATCGGCGGCGACACCGCCCACCTGCCGCGTCACCATCGTCACCACAGCTGGCCGCACCGCATTCCATTGCTCCCGCAACTTCTCCGATCCGCCCGTGTCCTCCACTCCTAACGCCACCCCCGCATCGCCTTTTTTGCGCTCGCCCTGCCCCTCTTCGAAAAACTCAAAGTACGTCCCGAGTCCGTAAAAATAGAGCCCCGAATAGGTGCTGTCGTTCCGCACCGTTGTGCGCTTTTCAAACGGCGCGAACTGCTCGCGCAAGAACGGAGAGGCTTCAATGGCGGCGTAGGTCTCGGCATCCACCGTCGCGTAGAAGTGGTTCAATCCGGCGGGCGCGGCGGCGAGCACAGGCAGGAGCGAAAGCGCGAAGATTCGGAGAAACGGCATAGCTTTGATTGTCCGTCAACGAAACAAAATGCGCGCCAGTTCGTACTATGAATCTATGCGCCTGTTGATTCTTATATTCGCCGTCGCCGCGCTCAGCGCTGAGCCGCCCACCTGGCCGCAGTTCCGCGGACCTGCCTTCAATCCGACCGTGGAAAACGCGCGGCTGGCGGAAAAGTGGTTCAAAACCGAGAACATTGAGTGGCTTGCCGATATCCCCGGCCGCGGCTGGTCTTCCCCGATCGTCGCTGGCGACCGCGTCTTCCTCACCACGGTCGTGACCGACGGCCCCTCCAAGAAGCCGCAAACGGGCACTGAGTATAGTAACGAGCTGGCCGCAGAGCTCATGAAACAAGGGCTGTCGGAAGCCCAGATCATGCAGAAGATCAACGAGCGGGACTTCGAACTACCGAACGACGTGATGCTGCATTACTTCGTCCTTTGCCTTGATCTGAAAACCGGCAAAGTGGATTGGAAGAAGGAGTTTTACGCCGGCCATCCTCCCGGCGGCCGACACCGCAAGAACAGTTTCTCTTCGGAAACCCCGATCACCGACGGCAAGAGCGTCTTCGTCTACGTGGCCAACCTCGGCCTCTACGCCTTTGACCTGAAGGGAAAGCAACTCTGGAAAACGCCGCTCGAATCGAACCCGATCTATCTCGACTTCGGCACCGGTGGTTCGCCGATTCTGCACGACAACCAACTCATCATCCTCGCCGACAACGAAAAGCAGCAGTACATGGCATCGTTCGACAAGCGCACCGGCAAGCAGTTGTGGCGTACAAACCGAGAGCTGAAGGCGACGGCCGGCAGCCGCACGCAGGGCTCTGCCTGGACCACGCCCTACATCTGGGCCAATTCGCTGCGTACTGAAATTGTGACCATCGCCCCGGCTGCAACGGTCAGCTACGATCTTGAGGGCAAGGAGCTGTGGCGCCTCGCCGGAATGTCCATTGTCGCGGTGCCCAGCCCGTTCAGCTACGACGGGCTGCTCTATATCGACGCCGGTCGAGGCAAGCCGATTTTCGCCGTTCGTCCGGGCGCCAAGGGCGATATTTCGCTCGGCCAGAACGAAACCTCGAACGCCTTTGTCGCCTGGTCCGCCCCGCGCGGCAGCACCTATCTGCCTACGCCCGTCGCCTACAACGGCGGCCTTTACGCGCTCACCGAAACCGGTATCCTGACCCGCTTCGATGCGAAGACCGGCAAGCAGTCTTTCAAGGCGCGCATCGATCCCTCGGCTGGGTTTTTCACCACCTCGCCATGGGCCTATAACGGCAAGATCTTCTGCCTCAGCGAAGAGGGCAAAACGTGGGTCATCCAGGCGGGTGAAACGTTCCAGGTTCTGCACTCGAACCCGCTCGACGAAATGGCGCAGGCCACCCCGGCCATTGCCGGCGACCGCCTACTGCTGCGCACCGAATCCAAGCTCTACTCCATCCGCAGGAAGTAGGTCCCCCGTGCGGGGCACCCCGCGCCCGCGACATAATCTACCAATGCGAAGAAGAGACTGCATCGGAGCGCTCGCCGCCGCCGGCCTTGCCGCCGCCACGCCGAAGCGCCGGACCACGGTGTCCATCCACGGCGACATGTTCCACATCAACGGCAAGCCCACCTACGCCGGGCGCACCTGGAAAGGCCACAAGATCGAAGGCCTATTGTTGAACACCCGCATGGTGCAGGGGATTTTCGACGACGTGAATCCGGAAACCGCCGTACGCTGGGCCTATCCGGACACGAAGAAGTGGGACGCTGAACGCAACGTCCGCGAATTCCTGGCCGCCATGCCGACGTGGAAGAAGCACGGCTGCCTTGGTTTCACCATCAATCTGCAGGGCGGCAGCCCCGAGGGCTACTCGAAAACGCAGCCTTGGGAAACTGGAGCCATCGCCCCCGACGGTTCGCTCCGTCCCGCCTTCATGGCCCGCCTGGAACGCATCCTGAATCGCGCCGACGAACTGGGCATGGTGGCCATCGTCGGCTACTACTACTTCGGCCAGGACCAGCGCGTTACCGATGAAGCCGCCGTCAAGCGCAGCGTCGCCAACGCGACGCAATGGCTGCTCGACAAGGACTACCGCAACGTCCTCGTCGAGATCGACAACGAGTGCAACGTCAAGGCCTACGATCACGACATCTTAAAGCCCGAGCGTGTCCACGAACTCATCGAAATGGCGAAGGCCATGAAGACCCGCGACGGCCGCTGCCTCCTGGTCGGCACCAGCTACGGCGGCGGCGCCGTGCCGAAGGAAAACGTCGTCACCACTTCCGACTTCATCCTCATCCACGGCAACGGCGTCAAGGACCCCAAACGCATCTCCGAGATGGTCCGCCAAACCCGCCAGGTGAAGGGCTATCGCCCCATGCCGATTCTCTTCAATGAAGACGACCACTTCGATTTCGACAAGCCTGAAAACAACTTCGTCTCCGCGCTCAGCGAGTACTGTGGCTGGGGCTACTTCGACCCCGGCAAGAGCGACTACGCCGACGGTTACCAATGCCCGCCCGTCAACTGGGGCATCAACAGCGAACGCAAAAAAGCGTTCTTCAAATTGCTGAAGGAAGTTACCGGCGCCTAGAGCGTCTTCGTCGAACCACCGTCCATATCGATCAACGCCCCGTGCAGGAATCGGCCGCCGGGGCTGACGATGAACGCCACCAGCCCGGCGATGTCCTCCGGTTCGCCAACGCGCGTCACCCTCGCCTCGCGTACGAAGACCGGTTCGGCCTCTTCGACGGCAATGCCGCGTTCGGTGGCGAGCGTGGCCAACCGCTTGGCAAAGCGATCGGTCCGCACCGTCCCCGGGCTCACCGCGTTCACCTGCACCCCATCGCGCAGTCCGTTATCGGCCATCGCCTTCGTGAACGAAAGCAGTGCCGCGTTTACCGATCCGCCGACGGTGAACTCCGCTCCCGGCGTGCGCCCGCCCGTCCCGGCGATGTTCAGCAGCGACCCGCGCACCGCCGTCAGATGCGGCCACGCCGCCCGCGTCAGCCGTACCGCGCCATGCAGTTTCAGCGCGTAGCCGTCGGCCCAGTCTTCATTGGTCAATGTCAGGAAATCACCGCGCTTGGTGGCCCCGGCGTTGTTGACCACAATGTCGACGCGCCCAAATCGCCCCATCGCCAGTCGCACCAACTCCGCCGGGGTATCGGGCAAACGAAGGTCCATCGGCGCCACCAACGCGCCTTCGCCGATCCCGTCTGCCACCTCCGCCAACGCCGCCGCGTCACGTGCCGCCAGCACCACGCGGGCCCCATCGGCCGCCAGTCGCTGTGCGATCGCCTTCCCAATGCCGCGGCTCGCGCCGGTCACAATCGCCGTTTTGCCATCTAGTGGTTTCACCCCTTTATTCTCTAGCCTGTCGGTGCTAGGCTCAAGGTGAAACAGATGGGAGGTATCCGGGATGTCTCTCCTGACACGCGGAACCTTATGGTTGGGGTTGTATTTCCACCTCATCGTACTGCCACTGGTGGTTTGTGGTGTTTGGCCCGGCGGCAACACCGGACGACCGTTCGCCACACAGTTCGGCATCGCCTGCGGGTACGCCGCGCTCACGATCCTGGTTCTCGAATTCGCCCTGATTTCTAAGATTCACGCGGTCTCCGGTGTTTTCGGACAGGACGCGCTGCAGTTCTTCCACCGCCAGATGGGGCTATTGGCCACATTGCTGCTCGCGGTCCACGCCGCGCTTATGCTGAACGGCGGTTACCCGCTGGCTTGGCTCAATCCCATCGCCGCTGATGCCCCGTGGGCCATGCGCTGGGGCGCCATCGCCGGATGGGCCGTCGGCCTGCTCATTCTTCTGTCGATGTGCCGCCGCCAACTCCGCGTCCCCTACGACTGGTGGCAACTCTCCCATGGCGCCCTCGCCGAAATCGCCGTCGTCGCCGCCCTGGCCCATATCGTCCTTTTCGGTGGCTACTCCGCGAATCCGCCCGTGCGTATCCTGCTCGGCGGTTATGCGCTGCTGTTCCTTGCGCTTCGCATTTGGTTCCAATGGATCAAGCCCTGGCGCATGTGGTCGCAGCCCTGGGAAGTAGTCACCAACGTGGCCGAACTCGGCGACAGCCACACGCTCACCCTCCGCCCCATCGGCCACCCTGGCTTCGTTTTCGAGCCCGGTCAGTTCGCCTGGCTCTGCACCGGGCGCACGCCTTTCCACAAGGATCGCCACCCCATTTCCATGTCCTCGCCGGCTTTCGATGAACCGGGCCATCCCGTCTCGTTCACTATCAAGGCGCTCGGCGATTGGTCAGGCAAAATCGTCCCCACCCTGCAACCCGGCCACCGCGTCTGGCTCGACGGCCCTTACGGCGTCTTCACCGCGGACCGTTGCCAGGGTCCCGGCTATGTGCTGATCGGCGGTGGCGCCGGCATCGCCCCGCTCTTTTCCATCTGCCAGACGCTGGCCCAGCGCGGCGACCTGCGGCCCGTCTATCTCTTCTTCGGCGGCCACGACGATTCGCGTCTCATCTTCCGCGAACAACTCCGCCAACTCGCCCAGCGGATGAATCTCCACACCGTCTTTGCCCTCGAAGAACCCGGTCCGGACTGGACCGGTGAACGCGGCTACATCACCGCTGCCATGCTGCAAAAATATCTTCCCGCGCAGTTCCGGCGGTTCCCCTTTTTTATCTGCGGCCCGGAGCCAATGGTGGCGGCGATGGAGAAACTTCTCCCCGCACTCGGCATCCCCGCCGCTCAAATCCAAACCGAAAGATTCGTGATGGTGTGAAAGGAGCCAGTCATGCGTGAAGCTGTCGTCAATCGATTGGTCGCCATCATCATCGCTGGAATTCTCGTGGCCTGCGTGTTGTTCGCGCTGGCCATGAGTGTAGTGAGAACCACAGGAGGTTCGTTATGAAAGTCCAACTTGCTCTAGGTGCTCTGCTGCTCGCGGCCATGCCACTGGCTGCGCAGGAGGGCGCCGCGCTCTACAAAGCGAAGTGTTTCGGTTGCCACGGTGCGACCGGAGAAGGAAAGGCCGCCCTGGCGGGGACCAATCTGTTGACCGCCGAAGCCAAGAAGCGGCCCGATGCCGAATTGAAAGCCATGATCGCCGAAGGCGGCAAGAAAGCCAAAGCCGCCCACGCGTTTGAAAAGAAGGGCGTCACTCCTAAACAGGTCGACGCGCTGCTCGCCTACGTTCGTGAACTGCAGAAGAAGTAGGAACGCATTAATTCTCAATCCATACCCGGGGTTCGGTCCCCGCCAATAGGGACCGGACCTCGTAAAAGAGCGGTGTTCGCACGCCGCAGTGTGTTTGTAGAAATTCGATCTGGTCGGCTTCCTCTAGCGGAAGCGCTTGGCGGTACAGTGCAACGACCTTTGGCCAGGGGATGCCTAAGTGGGACAATAGGGGCCTCTAAGGTGTTAGCGAGGAATCGGGCAAAATAGGGACATGCGTGTCGCGGGCAAATACCTGCTCGTCGTATTTGCCCTGTCCATCAGGGCCCAGGAGTTCGGCTGCTGCTCGGCCGCATTCACGATCGATGAAGTCGTCGCCGCCGCTCGCCTTGCCGATGTGCGCCTTCGCGGTCATTGGGCTGGCTTTCATTGGGCACCCAACGGCAAGGTGCTCGGCCTTGGCGGCCACTCGGAAATGACTGCGGGCGACTGGGCTGTCAAACGATTCCAGGTCCGCGCTTTCGCCAGTGAAGCCTTCGTCGTGCTCACCCCCATCGGTGCCGCCGTCCATCACTGGAACCACCGCAACAAACAACACACCATCCGCATTCTCCGCGGCGCCGACCCGCTCGCCCGCCACCCGGACTACCCCCGTCTGGCTTACATCGATCAGTATGGCAATTGGCAGATCGTCGCCCCCGATGTCGCCAACGAAGCCGGAGCCCGCGCCGCCGTGCAATCGCTCATGACCCGGTGGAACGCGAAATCCGTCAACGCCACCGTCTGGAACTTTTCCATCGATGCTGGCGGCTCCATCGGCCCGCCCCCCGCCTGGGAGGAAACCAGCGAATCGGCCGCCGCCCTCGCCACCGGTCGCCATTGGCGCATCACTATCCCCGCGCCCTCCCCTGTGCTGCAATAGAAGGAGCGCATGAAGCAATCCCACGTTCGCTGGCTCGGCTTGACGGGCGCCGTCATAATCCTGGCCCTCGGCTATCAGATCACTGGCCAGAAGGGCCGCAAAGTCGCTGACGCCGATATCTATCGCGCCACCCCCATCCCCGACCGCATCATCCTCACCTGGGCCGCCGACCCCGCCACCACCGCCGCCGTCACCTGGCGCACGGACGCCTCCGTCACCGCCGCCATTGCCGAAATCACCGTCGCCGAAGATGGCCCTGCTTTTCCTGCCAAAGCCAAACAGTTCAAAGCCGCCACCGAGCCCGGCGCCGACAACTACCACTCCGTCCAGTTCACCAGTCTCCAGCCCGATTCCCAGTACCTCTACCGAGTCGGCGATGGCGCCAATTGGAGCGATTGGAACCAGTTCCGCACCGCCGCCGCCGGCCCCGCGCCGCTCGAATTCCTCTACGTAGGCGACGCGCAAAACGACATCTACTCCATGTGGTCCCGGCTCATCCGCCAGGGCTTCGCCAGCGCTCCGAAAACCCGCTTCATTCTCCACGCGGGCGACCTCGCCAACCGCGGCATCGTCGACTCCGAATGGGGCGAATGGCACGCCGCCGCCGGCTGGATCAACCGTTCCGTATTCTCCATCGCCACTCCCGGTAATCACGAATATCCTGCAGGCGACGACAAAATCCGCCGCCTCACCCCCCACTGGCGCAAACAGTTCACACTGCCCTCGAACGGCCTGCCCGGCCTGGAAGAAACCAACTACTGGTACGACATCCAGGGCGTCCGCATCGTCTCGCTGAACTCCAATGAACGCCAGCAGGAGCAAGGCGTCTGGCTCGATAAACTCCTCGCCAACAATCCCAACAAGTGGACCATTCTCACCTTCCATCACCCCATCCTCTCCACCGCCACCGGCCGCGATAACAAGGAACTCCGCGCCATGTGGCAGCCCATCTTCGACAAGTATCGTGTCGACATGGTGCTCACCGGCCACGACCACACCTACGGTCGTTCCAACGTCGCCAGTGGTACCAGCGGCCAGATCGGCGGCACCGTCTACGTCGTCAGCGTCTCCGGCCCGAAAATGTACAACCTGGAGCGCGCCCCCTGGATGCAACGCGCCGCCGAAGATACCCAGCTTTTCCAGATCATCCGCATCGACGGCGATCAACTCCACTACGAATCCCGCACCCCGCGCGGCCTGCTTTACGACGCTTTTAACCTGACCAAGGTCCCCGGCGAGCCGAACAAAATCGAAAACCTCCCCGCCGAAGTTCCCGAACACCTCCGCACCGACGAGGAAAAAGCCGCCATCGCCAAGGCCGCCGCCGACCGCAAAATGGCCGAGGAAGAAAAGAAAAAGGCCGACGAGGAGAAGAAGAAATCGGCCAATTGAAGAAACAGGTTCTACTGGTCTGCCCGGAGGCTCCCTTTCCTGTCCTCGGCGGCGGCGCGCAACGCATCGCGTCGCTGATTGAGTACTTCGTCGCGCGCGATTGCGATGTCGATGTACTGACCTTCGTCCCCTGCCAGGCGCCCCCGGAACTGGTTCGAGAACTCTTCTGCATTCCGCTCCCATCCAATGGCCGCTCGCTCCCCGCGCGAGTGCTTCGCAACGCCGGCCGACTAGCCCGCGGCGTCCCGCCGCTTATCGATCGCCTCGCCGGCTTCGAGGCCAGCATCCGCGGCTGCATCGGCTGGCGGCGTTACGATGTTGCCGTCCTTGAACACTTCTGGCTCGCTCCCTACGTCGACGTCATTCGCGACTACGCCGGCCAGGTCTGGTGCGATCTGCACAACATCGAATCCCGCTTCTTCGACACCATGGCCGCTTCCGCCGGTTCTTCCGCCGCCGCCTGGGCTCACCGCCGTTTCGCTGGTCTCAGCCGTCAGCTCGAAACCCAACTCCTGCCGAAGTTCGATGGTTGTCTGGTCTGCTCCGAACAGGACCGCGCCCTGCTCGGCGACGTGCCCTCGGTTGTCTACCCGAATACGATCGGCTGGCACGAACCCGCCGCCATCGAAAAGGCGCCCGTCATCGTCTTCAGCGGCAACATGGAGTACCACCCCAACCAGCAGGCCGTGGCCTGGTTTCACACCCATGTCTGGCCGAAAATCCGGAGCCGGTACAAAGACATCCGCTGGCGCCTGGTCGGCATGAATCCGCACGCGGTCCGTTCCATCGTGTGCGGCGATAGCCGTGTGGAACTCACCGGTGCCGTCGAAGATGCGATGTCCGAGATCGCCCGCGCACAGCTCTCCGTGGTTCCCCTCCTTTCCGGTTCCGGCACCCGCATCAAAATCCTGGAAGCCTGGGCCGCCGGTACCGCGGTCGTCTCCACGTCCCTCGGCGCCGAAGGATTGCCCCAAAACCTGCGCATCGCCGATGGCGCCGATAACTTCGAACGCGCCATCGTCGAACTCCTCAACGACCCCGGCGAGCGCCGCCGCCTGGAACAATCTGGCCGAAAAACCTACGAAACCGGCTTCCATCGCCAAGCCGGGTGGGCCGTTTTGGACAAGGCTGGACCCGGCCGCGATCTGAAGTAACATTTCTTGATTCAAATGTAACGACTTGTTCCCTGAATTCGGGTTATCCCAGGGGACTATACTGGAGTTACGTTCATGCGATTCAGCATTGACGCACATGCAATCGGCAGGCATCTGACAGGGAACGAGGTGTACGTTCGCAGCCTGCTGGAGGGCTTCGCGTCGTTAGATAAGAAATCGGAGTTCATAGCCTACACTTCCGTGCGTGGCGCGGAGGAGTATGTGCCGTCCCGGATCCGGACGCGCCAGGTCAGTGAAAATCCTTTCGTGCGTCTGGGCATCGATTTGGCTCGCCGTGTCCGTGCCGACGCGCCGGACCTCCTACACGTCCAATACACCGCCCCCCTCTTCTGCCCGGTACCCGTCGTCGTCAGCATTCACGACGTCAGCTACATCGAACATCCCGAATTTTTCACCACCGCCCGCCGCGTGCAGTTGCAGATCTCGGTTGAACGCACCGTCCGCCGCGCCGCCAAGATTCTCACGCTCAGCGAGTTCTCCCGCCAGGGCATCGCCCGCAGTTACGATCTCGATCCGGACCGCATCGCCGTCGTCCCCGCCGCCTGCTCGGAGATATTCAAACCCGTCTCCCGGCCCAAAGCGAAGTCTTTCGTCGAAGGCCGCTTCCAGATCACCACGCCGTTCATCCTGAACGTCGGCGACCTGCAGCCCCGCAAGAACCCCCTCGGCCTCATCCGCGCCTTTGAAGAGTTAATCGGAACCTGTCCCGAACTCCCGCACCATCTTGTGATGGTGGGCAAGGACACATGGTACGCCCCCAAGGTCCATCAGGCTGCTGAAAACTCTCCCTTCGGCAACCGCATCCACTTCACCGGCTACGTCGACGACGCCGAACTGCTCCAGCTCTATAACGCCTGCGACATCTTCGTCTTCCCCTCTTTCTACGAAGGCTTCGGCATTCCGATTCTCGAAGCGATGGCCTGCGGCCGCGCCGTCGCCTGCGCCAACACCTCCGCCATGCCCGAAGTGGCCGGCACCGCCGCCGTTCTGTTCGATCCCCACTCCACTGAAGCCATGATGACCTCCATGCGCGACCTGCTCCGCAACAACGAGCTCCGCGCCCGCAAGGAACGCCTCGGCCAACAAAATGCGTCCCGTTTCAGTTGGAAGGGAACGGCGCAGCAGACTTTGGACGTCTACTATGAGGTAGCCGGTGTTCGCGCCAAACAGGCGCAGGGCGCCGCGCAAGTAGGAAGACGATAAGTCCAATGCACAAGCTGTACCTGTTGGGAGTGTTTTGCGTGCTGTCGGCCCACGCAGCCGGGCCGCGCGAGGAGACGTTCCGCTACGAGGTCAAATGGCCCAGCGGCCTCGGCCTCGGCGAAGCTCAGATGCGAGCCTCCCGCGATGGCGGCAATTGGATTCTCGAGTTTCAAGTGGAGGCCTCCGTCCCCGGCTTCCGCGTGTTCGACAAGTACAGGTCCACCGTCGACGAGAAGTTCTGCACTCTGACCTTCGAAAAGGAGTTCGAACACGGCTCCCGCAAGGGCAAGGAAACCACCACCTTCGCCGATGGCAAAGCCACCCGCGTCACCGCTGGCGGTGGCGGTAAGAGCGAATTCGCTGTCGCTGGCTGCGCCCGCGACGCGCTGACATATCTCTTCTTCGTTCGGGAAGAGGTCGCCCGCGGCCGCATCCCCGGCCCGCAAAAACTCTACTTCGGCGCCGGTTACGACGTCCGCATCGCCTTCACAGGCACCGAATCCATCAAAGTGTCCGAAGCCCCGCTCGACTCCGACAAATTAAGGGTGACCGTCGCCACCACGAACGGTAAACTGGAGTTGGATTTGTTCCTGGCCCGGGACGAAGCGCGCACGCCCGCCTTGGTGCGCGTTCCCTTTGCAATGGGCAATTTCTCCATGGAGTGGGTCCGCTGAAGATCGCTCATTTTTCTCCCATGCCGCCCGCCAAGAGCGGCATCGCCGATTATTCCGCCGTCCTGGTGGAGCACCTCTCCGCCGCCGCCGACGTCGAGATCATCAACGCTGCCCGTCCCGGTTTCAACGCCGCCGCCTATGACGCCGTCGTCTATCAAATCGGCAACAACGGCTATCACGACTACGTCTACGAAACCGCCGTCGCCCACCCCGGCATCGTCGTCCTCCACGAATCGAATCTGCACCATCTGATGACGGATCTCACCATCCGCCGCGACGATTGGGACGCCTATGTCGAAGCCTGCGGCTACGACGGCGGCCCGCCGGCCCGCGCCTTCGCCGAACGCGTCCGCGCCCTCGAAGTCGGCCCCGACTACGAAGGCGTGCCCATGCTCCGCCGCCTGCTGGAACGTTCCAAAGCCGTCATCGTCCACAGCCGCGCCGTCGAAGCCGACGTGCGCCGCGCCGGCTTCAACGGCCCCGTCGCGCGCATCCCCCACGGCGCCTGGCTCCCCGATGGCGACCGCCTCGGCTTCCGCGACAAACTCGGCCTCGACGACAGCACCCCGCTCATCGGCGTCTTCGGCTTCCTCAAACCCTACAAGCGCATCGCCGAAAGCCTCCGCGCCATGCGCCGCCTGGTCCGCGTCCGCCCCGACGTGAAGATGATCCTCTGCGGCGAAGCCCATCCAGATTTCCCCGTCGCCCAGCTCATCCGCGGCCTCGGTCTGGAAGAGAACGTCCGCATGATGGGCTACGTCCCCATCGAAGAGTTCACCGGCTACATCTCGGCCTGCGACATCATCCTCAACCTCCGCTTTCCCACCGTTGGCGAAAGCTCCGGCACGCTACTCCGTTCGCTCGGCCTCGGCCGCGCCGTCGTCGTCTCCAACGTCGGCAGCTTCGCCGAATACCCGGACGCGATCTGCATGAAGGTTCCCGTCGACGCCTCCGAAGAGGACACGCTCTACGAATACCTGAATCTGCTCGTCTCCCGGCCCGGCGTCGCCCGCGCCATGGGCGAACGGGCGCGCCAGTGGGTAGCTGACGAGTGCAACTGGGCCCACGTCGCCGGCATGTACCGCGATTTCGCCGTCGCTATCCGCGATGGCCGTACCTGGGTCAACGCCGAACCGGCCGAACCCGTCGTAATGACCGAAGAGATCCCCGTCGAAGCCATCGTCGACGCCCCGCCACCGCCCGACGCGCCCCGCCAGGTCGAGCCCGAGTACATCCTCGGCTGGGCCGCCCGCGACGCCGAAAGCACCTCCTACGCCGAAACCCACATCACCCGCCTGGAGCGCACGCTCAACATCACCCCGCCCGGCGGCCCCGATGACCGAATCCTCGAAATGGGCGCCTACATGCAAATGACGCCCGCCCTCCGCGGCCGCCTCGGCTACGGGGAAGTGCGCGGCTGCTATTACGGCCCCGCCGGCCAGATCGATCATCGCGAAGTTCGATCGGCAACCGGGGAAATCTTCACCTGCGAAGTCGATCTCTTCGACGCCGAAAAGGATCGGTTTCCGTACCCCGACGAACACTTCGCCACCATCCTCTGCTGTGAACTGCTGGAGCATTTGCCCAGCGATCCCATGTTCCTCATGGCCGAGATCAATCGCATCCTGCGCCCCGGCGGCCACGTGGTGATGACCACGCCCAACGTCGCCTCCATCCGCGCCTTGCGTGCCATTCTCGAGGGCTACCATCCCGGCTTCTTCCCGGCCTACATCAAGCCCGCCGAACCGGGCGCCGAAGTCGAAGCGCGCCACGCCCGCGAATACACGCCGCGCGAAATGCACTACCTGCTGCAGGACTCCGGCTTCGAAGTGGTGCGCCTGGAAACCGGCGAATTCCTCGATAAACCGCGCCCCGAGGAGCGCTGGGTCATTCACCTGTTGGAGCGTTACCAACTCCCCAAACACCTCCGTGGCGATGGCATCTACGCCGTCGGTAAGAAGCTCGGACCCGTCGTCAAACGC